>CAKZOA010000099.1 GCA_937132035.1 uncultured Desulfobulbaceae bacterium
GACATCAGATCATCGGCATTTTCAAAGAAGGAGTAGTTACGCCTCGGCCGGTGCCCAAGGCGCAACTACAAACCCCACAGCCCCTCACTGTCATGACCTATAATATCCACAGCTGCCTGGGTATGGACGGTAAACTCTTTCCCGCCCGCATAGCCCGTATAATCGGCAGGTCTTCTCCCGACGTCGTCGCCCTGCAGGAAGTCGACAGGAATATGGCCCGAACCGGCAGCAGCGATCAAACTCAAATTATCGCCGAACAGCTCGGCATGCATAGCTGCTATTTTCCGTTATGGCAAAGCGACGGCGGCGAATATGGACTTGCCGTGCTGAGCAGATTTCCGGTAGTAGACAAACGCTTTCTCTTTCTGCCGGATCTTGGCCCGGACACTTACACCGAACAGCGGGGAATTCTCTGGACGACCCTGCAAACGGAAAACGGACGGCTGCACCTGTTAAATACCCATCTAAGCCTTGTGCGCCGGGAAAGATTACGACAAATTCGACACATAGCCGACACCATCATAGCCGGTGGCGTACCGTCGTCGGAGCCTTTGATTCTCTGCGGCGATTTCAACGCCGGCATTAAATCCCCCACCTATGACATTCTCACTACAAGGCTGCGAGATTGCCAGAACATTCATGCGCAGATCCCGCCGGAACCGACGTTTTTTTCCTCGTATCCGCTGCTGAGACTCGATCACATCTTTCATTCCGATCATCTGGTTCCAACATCCATAGGTGTGATAAACGACTGGGAATGCAGGTTGGCCTCGGACCACCTTCCTCTGCAGGCGACACTGCGCCATGAGAAACGGAGGCTGTAAACTGTATGGACAATAAAGCTCCGCACAGAAGTCCGCATAAGACCATCATCCTCGTCACTGCGCTGGTGGCCTGTATTGCCGCAGGTGCCTATATCTTCACCTTTCATGACCCGGCACAGAATCTGGAGATCTATCTCAAAGACCAGATACATCCGCTGGTGTTCCTGTTTTTCATGGCGGTGTTACCCATTTTTGGAGCTCCCGTATCCATCTTCCTGGTAATGGTCAGCATAAAGTTCGGCATCGTACCCGGTATTGCCGTCACTGCCGTTTGTATGGCCTTTCATATGGCCGTCTCCTACTACCTCGCTAATTCATTCGTGTATAAATGGTTGACGGGGCTGCTGCGGTTGTTCAACATCACTCTGCCAAAATTCGTCGGCCACCTGAGCATGCGGACGGCCTTGGTCTTTATGCTCATCCCGGGAGTTCCCTATGTAGTCAAGAACAATGTACTGGCGCTCTCAAAGATAGATTTTCTGCCCTATATGCTCATTAACTGGACTGCCCAGTTTGGCATGAGTATCCCACTGATTATCCTCGGCCGTGCCGTGGTGGAGATGAATTTTTACATCCTGGCAGCTGCAGCGGCTTTGCTGCTGCTCATTTTTTTGATTCAGTATCTGGTTAAACGAAGATACATACCTCCCTCCGAAGGGTGGAAGCTGCCGGAAAAGAACGAATAAGTCCCGTCTCCAGGGCCTTGGGGAGGAGAGGACGCTCTATCCTTGAATACCCTGCAGACACCTGAGTCAGTGGAGCCTGGAAGATAATGCCGCCCTATAGCATTTTTCTCCCCTTTGCCATTGACCGACTGTCGGTCACGTGCTATGTTTATCTTTCCAGAAATTCATCGTGGGGGAAAAAAGATGCAGGCGACACCAACAGAGATTACCATTATGCGCAGTCAGATAGTAAACACAGCGCGCCTGTTTTTCACAACAAAGGGGTTCGACCTGACAACACTGGAGGATGTGATGCAGGCACTGAACATCAACGAAGAGATTTTTCGAAAAAACTTCAATTCTATGGATGAACTGCTCGAGGTAGTATGGTCAGAACGGTAAAAGACCCGGCCGAACGGCGAAGGGATATCATAGCTGCCGCTTGCCGGCTTTTTCTGGAAAAGGGCTACGACAAAACCACCATGGCCGATGTCATGAAAGAGCTTCACATTGCCAAGGGCACAATATACCACTACTTTGACTCCAAGGAGGATCTGCTCATAGCCGTAATCGACCATATGAGCGATGAGCAGTTCGCCGTCCAGCAGGCCATTCTCGAAAAATCCGCCGGCAATGCCCTGCAACGATTTGAACAATTCGTCATTGCCGGCAGCCGGCAGTCAGACCATGAGACCGTCATTGAGCACCTGCACAAGCCCGCCAACGCCGGCATGCACATGCTCTTACTCGCCAGACATATTACCGTTCAGGCACCGCTCTATGCCGGGCTGATCGAACAGGGCTGCCGGGAAGACCTGTTCGTCACTGACAGGCCGCTTGAACGGGCCGAGTTCATACTCGCCGGCATTCAGTTTCTCACTGACACGGGCATCTATCCCTGGAAAGAGGCCGAACTGCAGCGACGGATCGAGGCGTTCCCGTCCATGGTGGAATCCCTTCTGGGCGCCTCCCCCGGCTCGTTTGCTTTTTTGTTGAAGGTATTCAAGTGACGGATCGTTCGACGGTTGTTGCCGGCAGTGACACTGGCCGCCGGCTCCCCAGAGACATGAAAATGGCCTGCCGCAGAGGTGGTGAAACGTGCCTGCCCCCTGCGAAAGGCACAAAAAAGAACAGCATTGAGGAGAACAGTACTTATGACCTTTAAACGATGTGCTGCAACCGCCCTGACCACCCTCGTTTTCACCTTGCCCTCCACCAGCTTCGCGGACAAGGAAAAGCCGGTGTCCATTCGCCTTGACACCGGCTTCATCTTTTCCGGCAGTGCCGACAACCTGAATCCGGACGGATCGAACAAATATCTCGCCGATCTCGACTCCTCTGCCGATATGGAATACACCTTTCTGCCCATCATTTTGCCAACGGCACAGTGGGATGTTGGGCAACCAGGCGAAGTTGTGCTTTTTTTCAACGGCAAACGTCGTATCATCGATTCCGCCGGTGGACTGATCATCAATATCGGCGCCAGCTATACGGCAGCCGGAACGGCAGCGTTCGAACTCAATCTCTTCTCCTCCTTCTTCGATGAAGTCTGGGAGAATCCCTACCTCACCGGTGAACCCCGCAGTTCTTCAGATACGACGAAGTACGGCCTTTCTCTGGCAGCCAAGGATCTTTTTGACTCCGGTTTCGGCCTTACCATTGCCTATATGGACGACGATGTCGAAGACGACCTTCTCGCCGAAGAGCTGCCGCAACTGGCACGGGACGGCTCCGTCTACGCCCTGAAGGCAGAGTACAGCCACGCCCTTTCGTCCTCACTGTCCCTTGGCCCGCAGTTGACGGTCATCAAAGGCGATTACGACGGTGAAAGTTCTTCCTACAGCATGTATACTGCCGGTATTCAAGGTACCTACCGCCACGGCCGCCTCTCCATCACCCCGGAAATTTACTACGGCAACCGTGAATTCGACCAGACCAACCCTGTCTTCGACCGCACCCGCGAGGAAGATATCTATGGCCTCAAGGCGATGCTCTTCTATCGAGCCCCCTTCGGCTTGCAGGACTGGTCGCTGGTAACTCTGCTGGGGTACGAAAAAGGCGAGAGCAGCATCGCGTTTCACGACACGGAGGCAACCAGTTTCGGTATGTTTCTCAGCTATTCCTTCTGATCTATGCCTTCTGATCAGTGTACACCACCGGCAACGCTGATGAGCCACCCACACTCAGAGGTGCAAACACCTTTTTGACGACTGCTGCCATATTTGCCATACGCGCCTCACTGGCGCCAGGTAAAGGACCGAGATGACTCCATCCGCCGAACTCACAAGAGACCGCGCTCTTGAACGCTCTGCGCTCATCGTCGCCACCCTGACTTCCTTTATCGGGCCGTTCATGATCTCTTCGGTCAATGTGGCACTGCCGGATATCCAGAAAGATCTGCAGATGAACGCCGTCCAGTTGAGCTGGATCGCCACCGCCTATCTGCTGGCCGTGGCCGTGGGACTTGTGCCGGCGGGGAAAATCGCCGACATCCACGGCCGCAAGAAGGTCTTCGCCGCCGGCCTGGCCGTCTACACCCTGGGATCGGGTGCCGCCCTGCTGGCGGGCAGTGCCGGGTTGTTCATTGCCACCCGGGTCCTCCAGGGACTCGGAGCGGCGATGTTCGTGACCACCGGCATGGCGATACTGACTTCAATCTTTCCGCCGCAGGAACGGGGCAGGGTCATAGGCATATACGTGGCCGCCGTCTATATAGGCCTCTCCGTCGGGCCTTTTGCCGGCGGCCTGCTCACCGAATACTATGGTTGGCGCAGCATCTTTTTGATCATGCTGCCGCTGGGAATCTTCTCCTTTCTGCTCACTGTGTTCTATCTCAGGGGAGAGTGGCTGGGAGAGGCCGGCCAACGCCTGGATGTTCACGGCTGCCTTCTCTATGTCGGCGCCATTCTGGCTCTGGTCTACGGCGCCACCAGGCTGCCGGCGCTCATGGGCATCATCCTGGTCGCAGCCGGCGCTGTGCTGTTTGTGACATTTTTCAGACAGCAGCTTACCGCCACCTACCCTGTCTTCGACGTCCACCTGTTCACCATCAACAAAACGTTTACGTTTTCCAGCCTGGCGGCGCTTTTGAACTACTCCGCCACCTTTGCAGTCACCTTCCTCCTCAGCCTCTATCTGCAGTATATCAAAGGCATGTCCCCCCAGACGGCGGGGAGCGTGCTCATGGCCCAGCCGGTTATGATGGCACTGTTGTCTCCACTGGCCGGTCGCCTTTCCGATCGTATCGAACCACGCTTTATCGCCAGCAGCGGCATGCTGATCACCGTCGTCGGCGTGTCGCTGTTTATCCTGCTGCAACCGCAAACGCCGACGTTTCTGATCATCGCCAATCTGATGCTGCTTGGCACCGGATTCGCCCTCTTCAGTTCTCCCAACATGAGCGCCATCATGGGAGCCGTGGAAAAACGCCACTATGGTCTGGCCTCCGGCGCGGTAGCCACCATGCGCCTGCTCGGCCAGATGTTCAGCATGGCCACCGCCACCGTGGTGCTGACCCTGATGCTGGGAAGCGAGGCCATCACCCAGACCAATTACCCCCAGTTCCTGCAAAGCATCCACATCGTATTCACCATCTCCGGCCTGCTCTGCCTCTGCGGCGTTTATTTCTCCTGGTTCAGAGGATCCGTGCTGCCTGAAGA
>CAKZOA010000100.1 GCA_937132035.1 uncultured Desulfobulbaceae bacterium
TTTGATTCGGTCATCGACTTCTCACAGTATTATGGCATCAATCTGATGTTCAACTATAACCTCGACAGCTACGGCTTGGTCTACGACAGCCCCCATCAACCTCCTGCTTCTTCGCTGAGAAAAGGTATGAACAGCGCCCTTTCTACACGACGGCAGTAGCGCCTCCATAAAATACTAATTATTATTTCCACAGTGGCAGTAGCGACCTGATTGCTGCCGATTCTCCCCGCCTATGGGGGTTTTATGGAACGGAGGCTCTGCCATGCGCCTTTTTTTATTCCTGTACCTGATGTTTGCCCTTATTTTGTCGCCGGAGCACGCCGCCGCCGACTACAGCGGATGCCCGGCCAGTTCGACGGTGGAGATCGACAGTTCTGATGCCGTCACCGCCGAGGAGGTCTGCACCGCTGCCGCCACGGCGCTCATGGTGCTAGAAGACCTGGGCCTGGAAGCCAAGCGGCAGATTCGCCTCCGAATCATTGATACCGCCATAGATCACCACGGTTATATCGCCTACGGCACCTATGACAGCCGTACGGATGTCATCGAATTGATGTCCTACGACTCCATCCTGGCCCACAACCAGGCGGCGGTTATGTATGACGAGTTTTTCGACCGCATCCATTATCATGGCGCCATCGCCCACGAAATCGCCCATGCCGTCTTTCACCATCATTCCCTTAACCTCTCGCCCGGCACCGCCCCCCAGGAATATCTGGCCCATGCCGTCCAGCTGGCCTCCCTGCCGGAAGAGCGACGCCGGGCCATCATCGCCAGAACCCGGGTTTCTCCCTGGGAGTCAGGCGATGCCATCAGCGACATCTACATGGCCCTGGAACCCACCCGCTTCGCCGTCAAATCCTATACCCACCTGGCAGCTTTGGCCGAGCCACGGACCTTCATCGATATTCTGCTGAATTCGAAATGGTTCTATGTCTACATTCCCTGAAGCACGGCCCGCTTAAAAGCCATGGCCGGTATTTTGCCTGCCGCCAAAATATTTTGCACTGGCTTTGCAAGTATGATAAAGCTTGCCTGTAGTTCGATGCCGCACGCCGTCTGAGCGGCAGTCTGAGCGCAACCAGTCCCAGCAAAGGAGAGCATCATGTCCAGCGACCATTTTTCCAGTCTATCCCAAACACTGTTGATGGGGCCGGGCCCCTCCTGTGTGCCCGAGCAGGTATATACCGCCCTGTCACGACCGACGATCGGTCACCTCGACCCCCGCTTTATCGCCATCATGGACGAGATCAAAGAGCGGCTGCAGACCCTCATGCAGACGGACAACCGCCTGACCATACCGGTTTCCGGCACGGGTTCGGCGGGAATGGAAACCTGCTTTGTCAATCTCATTGAAAAAGACGATCCGGTTCTCATTTGCAAAAACGGGGTCTTCGGCATGCGCATGGAGGATGTGGCCACCAGGCTGGGCGCCGCCGTCGACGTCGTCGAGTTCGACTGGGGCACACCGGTGGAGGTTGATGCACTCCGCTCAAAACTTGCAGAGAAGGCATATAAAATCGTCGCCGTCGTCCACGCCGAAACCTCCACCGGCGTCATGAATCCGGTGGCGGAGATAGGCGCGCTGCTCAAGGGCTGCGACAGCCTCTATCTGGTCGACTGCGTCACCAGTCTCGGCGGTATGGAGGTAAACGTCGACGAGTGGAACATCGACGCCATCTACAGCGGCACCCAGAAATGCCTCTCCTGTCCCCCCGGGCTGGCGCCGATTTCTTTTTCCGCAAAAGCGATCGAGGCCCTCCAGGCGCGGCAGTCGAAGGTTCCCAACTGGTATCTCGATTTGAACATGATCGTCAATTACTGGCAGGGCCAGCAGCGGGCCTACCATCACACCGCCCCCATCAATATGCTCTACGGTCTCTATGCGGCACTGGGCGTCATTCTCGAAGAAGGCATGGACCAGGTCTTTGATCGTCACCGCCGTGTCCATGAATATCTGGTCGCCGGTCTGGAGGAGATGGGCCTGTCCATGGCCGTCGCCGCTGAAAGCAGGCTGCCCATGCTCAACGCCGTCGCTGTTCCCGAAGGGGTTGACGAGGCCGAGCTGCGCAGACGGCTGCTCCAGGAACATGACATCGAGATAGGCGCCGGCCTCGGCGTCCTTGCCGGCAAGATCTGGCGCGTCGGTCTCATGGGCCATACCGCCCGGCAGGAGAACGTCGACCGGCTGCTGCAGGGGCTGAAAATCCTGCTCTGAGGGGGTGAGCGTTGATGAGTTTGGTTCGTTTCCACTGGCTCCGGTTCATCACCGCCGCCGTGGCCCTGGTGCTGGCCCTCTTCTATCTGGCCGGTTTCGAAGAGCTCTCCCTGGCCGGCTTTCTGGTGATAGGCATCTATGCCGCCCTGCTGACCATCCGCCTTCGCCGCGGCCGCCAGAAGGCCAAATGCGATCTCTGCGGCGGACCCGGCCTTCTTCGGGTCGAGCACGGCCCGGCTTTCAGCGGAGCACGTCTGGTGCTCGAATGTCCCCGCTGTGGCAGGGTCGTCAACACGGCCCGGGAGGGTATGAGACCGGGGCTGGAGCAGGCGCCGCCGTCTGAACACAAAGACGAAGGGCTGGAATGATCGCTGTCACCACCCATAAAAACACCGATTTCGACGGTCTGGCCTCGGTCATCGCCGCGACGCTGCTCTACCCCGGCGCCGTCGGCGTGGTGCCGAAAATGGTCAACAAAAACGTCGAGCAGTTTCTCTCCACCCACAAAACCGCCTTCAACATCGTCTTGCCGGGCGAGGTCAATCACGACGACATTGATACCCTGGTGGTTGTCGACACCGGCAGCTGGAAGCGTCTCGACCGCATGGAGAAACTGCGCACCCGCACCGATCTGAGAATTCATGTCTGGGACCATCACCAGCAGGGCGACATCGCCTGCCACTGGCACTGCCTTGCTACCACCGGCGCCACCGTCAGCCTGCTGATACGGGAAATTCGACGCCGCAAAATGACGCTGAGCCCCCTCGACTCTACCGTGCTGTTGCTCGGCCTCTACGAAGATACCGGCCACCTCAGCTACCCCTCAACCACTCCCCTCGATGCCGAAGCCGCTGCCTTTCTCCTCAACAACGGCGCCGACCTCAATGTCGCCGCCTTTTTCCTCAACCCTCCCTATGAAGAAGTACAGAGGGATCTGTTGTTCGACCTTCTGAAAAATTCGGAAAAAATCAGCCACCGAAAAACCACTGTCGGCCTCAACGTCATACGGTTGGAAAAGAAGGTGCCGATGCTCTCGGCCATCGTCAACATGTACCGCAACCTGATCAATTGCCAGGCGGTATTCGTCATCGCCGTCAACGACGAAACCTCCTGCACTATTATCGGACGCAGTGGCAGCGACCGCGTGGATGTCGCCGCCGTACTGCGTCATTTCGGCGGCGGCGGCCATCCGCGGGCGGCCTCGGCCACCATCAGAAGCGACGACTGCGATCCGCAACAGCTTAAAAAGCAGGTCATCGCCCGCATCCGCGAAAGCACAACCAAGCGGGCGACGGTCTTTGACCTCATGTCCTATCCGGTGACCATGGTCCCGGCCGACACCCCCATGATGGAGGTGCGCAGGATCATGGAGGAGAAGGCCATCCGCGGTATCCTCGTCGGTAGCGAAAACACTCTCGAAGGCATCGTCGTCCTCTGGGACTTCAAGAAAATCAGGCAGGAGCGCCAGTGGCAGCAGCCGGTCAAGGCATTCATGATCCGTCAGGTGGCGACCATCGCCCCCGACATGGAGCCATCAGAGGCGGTCCAGCTGATGATCCGTCAAAATATCGGCCACCTGCCCGTTGCCCACGAGGGAAAAGTCATAGGTATTCTCACCCGCACCGACATTCTCACCTATTTCTACGATATGCTGCCGGAATGAGGCCGCCGCCTCTTCATTCTTCGGCGGAGCAGCCCGGCGCTTTATCCTATCCCGACTAACGAACCCGGCAAGGTGATCCCCGCCATTTCAAGAATTCTTCGGCCTCTGGGCGGTCAGCCTCGGATGAGGGAGGCGATGCGCTTCTTGGTGTGCTCGTTTTGCAGCAGACGGGCGAAAACCTTAAGCTCGGCGGCGACTACATCGCCGATCTCGGCGGCGGGGGGCCGCATCAGCTCCTTGGTGGCCACCAGCGATTCCAGCGGTTGCCGGAGAAGAGCCTGTATGTATTCACGGGCCCCGCCTTCCGCCTCACCCGGCTCTGCGAGGCCATTGAGCAATCCCCAGGCCAGGGCCTCCTCGGCGCTGAAAAACCTGCCGGTGAGCAATAGCTCCCGCGCTGCCTTCTCGCCCACCGCCCGCGCCAGCAGACGGCTCGAAGCGCCCTCGGGGGCAACGCCTAGATTGACGAAGGGCAGTCGGAACCTGGCCGATCTCGCGGCGACAACGATGTCGCAGTGGAGCAGCAGGGTCGTGCCGATGCCCACCGCCACGCCCTCGACGGCGGCGACAAGTACCTTCTTCAGGGAGGCAACGCAGTCGAAAATTCCCTGTACGCCCTGCATCACCTGGTCCGCTTCGGCATCCAGCAGGTCCTGAAGATCGTTGCCGGCGGTAAAATTCTCCCCCTGTCCCGACAGCAGGATGACCTGGCAGCTCTCAGAGCCATCGGCCTGCTGCAGTGCCTCGATCAGCTCCCGGTAGGTGTTGATCCGAATGGCGTTGAGCCTGTCGGGACGGTTGAGAATAATATGGACGACGCCGTTTTCAGAGCGGACGTCGATGTCGGTATAGCCATTGTCTGTCATGTTACCTCCACTGGAGTGATTTCACCACCTGCCGGCCTGCCTGCAATTGTATTACTTCTCACTGCCACATTCGTATCTGATTTACCATGAGTTTCAGCCAATCGCATACTGGCGTTCTATAGGTGCGCATCTCACGGTTCTCTACAGCCAGGACGGCTGCGGCCAAGCCCCCCATTGACGGGTTTATAACATCCCGTGAAATGGCCAATCCGGTCCCCGGACGCCGAGCTGATTTTCTCTGGCAATCAGTATTTTATTTGACAAGGTGGTAGTTTACAAGAATAATACACCATCTCTCCCTTTCGAATGAACATAATTTTACTATTACTCGAAACCTATGGATTTCCTCTCCGAAAGACAAAAAAACATTCTCGACACAGCCAAAAGCAAGGGCCGGGTGCTGGTCGACCAGCTTGCCGAGTCCTTTGGCGTCTCGCCGCAGACCATTCGCAAAGATCTCAACGAACTCTGTAACCGCCAGCTGCTCCAGCGCATCCACGGCGGCGCCATCGTCGGCTCGAGCATCGAAAACGTCAGCTACGAAGGCCGCAAGCTGCTTGCCCCGGAGGCCAAGATGGCGATTGGCAAACGTGCGGCCCGGCTCATCCCCAACGACTGCTCATTATTCATCAACATCGGCACCACCACAGAGCAGGTAGCCCGGGAGCTGACTGCCCACCGCGGTCTTATGGCCATTACCAACAATATCAAGGCCATCGATATACTCAGGTCGTCGCCGGGAATCGAACTCATCATCGCCGGCGGTCTGGTGCGGCGCTCCGACGGCGGCATCGTCGGCGTCGCCACCGTCGATTTCATCAACCAGTTCAAGGTCGACTATGCCATCATCGGTGTCTCCGGCATTGACGAGGATGGGCTTCTCCTCGACTACGACCTCAGCGAGGTACGGGTGGCCCAGGCCATCATCACCAACTCCCGTCATGTCATCATGGTCGCCGACATGATGAAATTCAAACGCAACGCCCCCATTCGCATCGCCCATATCTCCGAGATCGACACCCTGGTCATCGACGGTGTTCCCTCGAAGCGGTTCGCCGAACTCTGCCGGCAGAACGATGTCGAAATCATCATCGCCAGACCTGACTGAATCCGGCCGCTGCCGGCAGCGGCCGGATCTCCGGGGAGAGGTTGTGACACCCTGCGAAAAGGGTACTCTGTCTGGGAATGAGTTGTTGGTCACGAGCTGGAATCAGAATAAACTCTCTTTGGTGTAATTTTCACTTGCAACTGCATTTGTTTTCGACTAGCCTTTAAATAACATGCATATGAAACCGTGCCGCGCTCTATCCGAAACCACCTTGGAGCGTTAGAAAACGCACAACCACATGGAGCACCTATGACGAAGACTCCTCCGTATGACCTGGCTGTTATAGGAGGCGGCGTCAATGGCTGTGGAATCGCCAGAGATGCTGCCGGCCGCGGTCTGTCTGTGTTTCTCTGCGAACAGAATGATCTGGCAAACGGTACATCTTCGGCCAGCACCAAGCTCATCCATGGCGGTCTTCGCTATCTTGAATACTACGAATTTCGCCTTGTCCGCGAAGCCCTGAAGGAGCGAGAGGTACTGCTCAACGCCGCCCCGCACATCATCTGGCCCCTGCGCTTCATTCTGCCGCATCACAAGGGTCTGCGACCCTCCTGGATGATACGCCTCGGCCTCTTCCTCTACGATCACCTCGGCGGCCGTAAGCTTCTCCCCGGCACCTCCACCGTCGATCTCACCCGCGACGAGGCCGGTAAACCGCTGAAAAACCTCTTTACCACAGGCTTCGAATATTCCGACTGCTGGGTCATCGACAGCCGCCTGGTGATACTCAACGCCATGGATGCCGCCGCCAGAGGCGCCGTCATCTCACCACGCACCAAGTGCCTCACCGCCCTGCGCCAGGACGATCTCTGGCGGCTCGAGCTGGAAAACACCCTCACCGGGGAGCCCCATGAGATCACGGCCAGCGCCGTCGTCAACGCCACCGGTCCCTGGCTCGACGACTTTCTCAGCCACGCCACCCATAAAGAGAGCAACGAACACATCCGCATGGTCAAGGGCAGCCACATCATCGTCCCCCAGCTGTTCGATCATGACCGCTGTTATATCTTCCAGAACAGCGACAGCCGCATCATTTTCGCCATTCCCTACGAAAACCACTTTACGCTGATCGGCACCACCGACGTCGACTTCGATGGCGATCCCGGCGGGGTGGAGATATCCCCAGAAGAAATCGACTATCTCTGTGAAGCGGCCAGTGAATATTTCCGCAAACCGATCACCGCCGACGAGGTTGCGGCCAGCTACTCCGGCATCCGTCCGCTCTTCGACGACGGCAGCAGCGAAGCCAAGGCGGCCACCCGCGACTATGTTCTTAAAATCGACGACGAAAAAGGGACAGCGCCTCTGCTCTCGATCTATGGCGGCAAGATCACCACCTACCGCAAGCTCGCCGAATCGGTACTCACCAAACTCCGGCCGTTTTTGCCGGCCATGAAGGACGCCTGGACGGAGCAACCTCCGCTTCCCGGTGGTGATTTTCATCCGCACCAGTTTGACTCTCAGGTGGAGGCGCTTGCCGAATCCTTCCCCTTTCTCGAACAGCCGCACGCCCGCCGGCTTATGCGATATTACGGCACCAAAGCCTTTGCACTTCTCGAAGGCGCCCGTTCAACAGCCGATCTCGGCAGCCGTTTCGGCGCCGATCTCTTCGAGAAGGAGATACGCTACCTGATGGATGCGGAATGGGCCGTCACCGCCGAGGATGTGCTCTGGCGACGAACCAGTATGGGGTTGTTCTTCGACAAAGAAGAAGCCCAGGCTCTGGCGGCCTGGATGAAAACGAACAGCACTCAATAAAAAACTTGCGTATGCGTGTAAGGCACTGCTACCATAATGGAAATCGTTCAGGGCGGCCAGCGGCCGCGCCTCCTACAGGGCAGTATCGCCCTCGCTCCAGCACAGGGATTCCACTATGGTGCGACTGCCGCGGACAGACCGAAACAGCCGCCTGCACATCATTTACCTTCAACCTTGCACTGCGGGGACATAATGGAGCTTGAGTTACAGAACATCTCGAAAATGGTCGGCAAGGAGATGCACATCGCCGACGTTTCTCTGAAACTGGAATCGGCAACGCTCAATATTCTCCTGGGACCGACCCTTTCGGGAAAAACCAGTCTCATGCGGCTCATGGCCGGTCTCGACAAGCCGACCTCCGGCAGACTGCTGGTCGACGGCGAGGATGTCACCGGCCTGCCGGTACAGAAACGTAACGTCGCCATGGTCTACCAGCAGTTTATCAACTATCCCAATCTGAGCGTCTACGAAAACATCGCCTCACCTTTGAAGATAGGCGGCGCTTCCAAAAAGGAGATCGCCGCAAAGGTCGACGAGATCGCCGGCCTGCTCAAACTGGGCGACATGCTGGGCAGGCAGCCGCTGGAACTCTCCGGCGGCCAGCAGCAGCGCACCGCTCTGGCCCGGGCCCTGGCCAAGGGAGCCGATCTGGTGCTGCTCGATGAACCGCTGGCAAATCTCGACTACAAACTGCGCGAGGAACTGCGCGAAGAACTGCCGCGAATTTTTTCGGCCACCGGCGCCATCTTCGTCTACGCCACCACCGAACCCTCCGAAGCCCTGCTGCTTGGCGGCAACACCGCCGCTCTCCATCAGGGCAGAATCTACCAGTTCGGCAAGACCATCGAGGTCTTTCACCGGCCCGACAACCTGATCACCGCCCAGACCTTTTCCGATCCGCCGCTCAACACCCTGCCGGTCACCAAGCTCAATGAGCGGATGCTTTTTAAAAGTCATGTGGAGATACCGGTCATCGGTACACTGCCTCAGCTTCCC
>CAKZOA010000101.1 GCA_937132035.1 uncultured Desulfobulbaceae bacterium
GATGTTGACCCTGTCATAGGAGGCCTCTCGCCAGTAGTGGTCGAGGCCGGGGTAGGCGGAGGAGTACATTGAGCTGAAATAGGCCAGATTTCGCGGTTCGGTGGGCGTGTCCGCGAACTTGCACATGATGCTTACCCACGGCTGGTTTCCCGACACCCCTGCCTCCCGGAGGGCGACAGAGGAATCTTCGTTGAGGCTGATGGAGGTGACAAACAGCGCCGGCGTCGACCCGCTGCTTGATCTCGACATCGATTGCTCTGCGGTCACGCTGACAGCTTTGCCGATGAAACCGCGCAGGAGATCGCTTTTTGCCGCCAGGGAGGAAGAGAGCAGCAGCTCACGCATATCGCCTGCGGCATCGGTGAGAAAATAGCGCTCCCGGGGAGGAAACTCCTCGTCGAAAGCGTCTCCCCAGTGTTGGTTGAAATAGCCGCTGGCGGTTGTTTGCGCAGTTACCAGGGGTGGGACAAAGAGGCAGATCAGTGCCGAAACCACAACGAGAAGGCACCAATTATGACTGCGCAGACTGACAAATGAATACATACCGAAAAAGGTCCTGATCTATTTTCAATCAGATTCCCCGTGAGATACGCACTTCCAGTGCATGAAGAGGAAGCTGAGTTTCATAGGTAATCAGAAATTCAAAAGAGAAATGTGTTGTAATTCCAACTGGTACCCGGAGAAACTGGCTGTCGGGGAAGAGGGTGGCAGAGCGCACTCTCCAGCGGATTTCCGTGTCGTTCGTTCAGTATAGGGTGAATTTGAATTGAAGTCCAAATAATTTGTTGCAGGGCGTCGGGCGTCATGGTGGAGTGATACAGGAGCACTCCGGCGCTCAGTCCTGCAACGCCAGCAGGTCGTCTCCGAGATAGGTGCGCTCGTTTTCACCGAGAATGCCCAAAGAGAGACAGATCAACGTCCAGAAATGGATAACGTGATAGCCTCCCTGGTAGTGGTGGCCGATATCCTCTATCTGTGAATGACAGTTGTGGCACGGGGTGAGAACATAGCAGGCTTCGGTTGCGGCGATCTGGTCGAATTTTCTCCTGCCGTAGGCCCGCCGGTGCTCGGTCATGCCGGCCTGGAGAAAACCGCCGCCGCCGCCGCAGCAATAGTTGGCGCTGCGGTTGGGCTGCATGTCGAAAAAGTTTTCTTCCCCCACCAGGGTCCGGGCGACGAAGCGCATGTCTTCGGCTATGGACTCACCGTAGGCTTTGCGGACTATCTGGCAGGGATCCTGGACGGTAAAGGTGATGCCCTTGCGGTTCCAGTCTGAGTTCACCGGCAGCCTGCCTTCCCGTATCCATCGGGCGTAATAGCTTACCAGATTCTCCAGTTGGAAATCGGCTTCCATGCCGAAGCGGTTGATGGCGCTCCACATGGTAAAGTAGGAATGGCCGCATTCGGTGTTGAGCCAGACCTTGCAGCCGAGTTCGTTGACGGCATCGACGCGTTTTTTTATGATTTCGTACCAGGCGGCTTCGTCGCCTGAGAACATGCAGAAGTTTTCCGCCGCCCAGGCCTTGGAGGAATAGGTCCAGTCGGCGCCGACGATGTCGAAAATTTTCCAGAGCGGGGCCATTTCTTCCGGTTCGCTCATCGGCTCGCGGGAGTTCTGATTGACGAAAAAATGGGCTCCCTTTTTGTCGATGGGCGCCTGAAGATGTGAAAAGCGCGGCTGCTGGCTGCGCACTTCTTCGAGTACATCTTCGACGACAAAGACAAAATCCTCCGGCGGCAGGCCCATGGCCGAGGTGGAGTCGGTGGAACGGGTGAGCTGGCAGGAGCGGACGATGCCCTGGGGCTTGTCCTCCTCGGGCCACAGACCGCGGGCAAAGAACACCAGCTGGGCAATATCGATGCTCATCGGACACACATGGTAGCAGCGCCGGCACTGGGTGCAGAGCCAGACCCAGGGGGTCGAGGCCAGCTCCTGGTCCATGTCGAGCATGGCCATGCGGATGAATTTTCTCGGATCCATATTTTCAAGGCCCGAGGCCGGACACCCCGACGAGCAGAGCCCGCAGGTCAGACAGGCGTCGAAACTTGCCTCGGCCGGTAAAAGTTTGAGAGCCATTTCCTTGAAGCTGGGGGAAGCGGTTTTGGTGATATCCATGGGCAGTCCTGTGTGTATCCTGAAGATGAGGCTACAATGATTTATTCGGCGAGAAAGTCTTCAACGGCCTGTACCGCCCGGTAGGCGGTGGCAATGGCGACGCCGGCACCGCAGCGCTGGCGGATCCAGTCCTGGTGGGCGAGAATGATGCCGGCGCTGAATAAGCGGGGGTCAAAAACCGTGCCGTCCTTGCCGAGAGGACGGAAGCTGGCATCACAGTCGATGCCGGCCTGATGGATTTCATGGCCGCGGCTGTCGAGGTATTCATCCTGGTACCACTGTTCACGTGAGGACGGCTGGTGTACCGGCAGTCCCGCCAGGGGTTCGCTGATGGAGTCGAATCGAGCCTTCAGCCCGCCGCTGAGAAACCTTCCCGTGGCCAGCAGCGCCGTTTTGGCAGAGATTGTTATGGGACCGTGGTTGTCTTTAAGCTGCAGCGCGATCTTTTCTCCTGTGAAGTCGAGGCGTTCGATCCTTTGCTGGGGTACCATGGCGATACCGCGCTGGGGAAACTGCTGCTCGAACATTTCCCGCAGTCTGATTCCCGGCACAGATGGCGGCATGGTCGGTATTTCGAAAATCCGGCGGCCGGTCAGCTGCTCCAGGTCTTCGAGAATGTTGTCCGGACGGTGGATGCCGAGTATGGCCGGCAGGCCGATATACTCGGACTGGCCGGCTTCACTTTCGAGGATCCGGGCGAGAAGCTTTCGATTGGCCGGCACTTCAAGGGAGCGGGCCGCCACTTCGGCGTAGAGTTCGCCCTGGAGGTGAGAGGGAAACTGTATCTGCCGGGCCTGGATTTTCGGCCAGCCGTTCTGGAGATTTGCGGCTATCTGGTTGGCACTGAAGCCTTTAAGGCCATGAAATCCACAGATAGTGCAGACCGCTTTGCGACTGATGGCCTCGACGCCTTTGGACATGGTGGCCGGCAGGCAGAGTGTCGGCTTGAGCGTGCCGGCCGGCGTCAGGGCCCTGAGATTGTCTGAGCCTGGCTGGGAGTAGGTTATGCCGTTGTCGCCGATGAAGGCGATGAACTCTGTGAAAGCCCTGCGAACGTCGCCTGAGCTGATGCCGGCCAGGGGATGCTGCGGCGTGGTCTGCTGTAGTTTGGCCAGGGCCTCCCAGGGATCGCCGACGAAGCGGCCGTCGAAAAAACCCAAAAGGTCAAAATAGCCGGTGGTGTAGGCCAGAGCGCCGGTATTGCCGGCTATGGCGCAGGCAATCTTCCGGTTGCTGGCGAAAACCGCAGCGGCGGTTCCGGCCAGACCGGTGCCGATGATTGCCAGGTCGGCAGTGATGGTACGGGGAGGTGTGTGCATGCCGTGTTCGCCCTTTTTCGTTGAGTCGAAATATCGCTACGCCGAGTATTTCACGAGCTGAAATATACAGGCGTCATCAGGAGGTACTCGCATCGAGATTTTCCAGGCCGAGAAGACCGCAGTGCAGTGCCTCCGCCAACTCCATCTGGGCCATCTGTCGGCCCCAAATCACCGAGCGCATACCCTTGAAGCGCTCGCTGAAAAAATCGCGCATATGGTAGAGTCCGGTGGTGTCCGTGTAATGTTTTTTGTCGTAGAGATGTGAAGCAATGCGTATGCCGCAGAAGGATCCCTGGCAGGGGCCCTTGCCGGCCCGTGTTCGCAGGGCGATGCCTTCGAGGCTGATCTTTTCCTGGGCTCCAGGCGCATGCCGAATCACTTCGTCAATGGCGGACTGGGGCACCATCTCGCATTCGCAGAGGATCATATCTTCGGGGTTTTTGGCGCTGTACCAGTAGCGCGGCGAGGCACCGGGCGTCGTCCATTTGCAGCTTGCCGCATCGGGCAGCGGCGTGGTGTGGGTGGTGCAGGGGCGGGTGTTGCCCAGTCTGGCGGCGACCAGGTCGGCGGTTTTTTCGGCCATGAGGCGATAGGTGGTCAGTTTGCCGCCGGTGATGGTGCAGAAATTGTCGATGCAGTCGCTGTGCTCGAAGAGGGAAAAGCTGCGGGCGACGTTGCAGGCAGCGCATGAGCACTTCCACACCGAAGGACGCTGGACCGAAAACGCCATGGCGCAGCTCGGCCACGGGTGCCTCGATACCCGGCTTTTCGAGCAGGCTGTC
>CAKZOA010000102.1 GCA_937132035.1 uncultured Desulfobulbaceae bacterium
TGCGTGTTGCTGATGAGGCGGAAACGCTTCTGCGAGAACTACTTGAAATACCTAATAATTTCAAAGTTCTTCTTCTCCAGGGAGGCGCCTCCAGCCAGTTTTTTATGGTGCCCATGAACCTGCTGGCCAGCGGAAAAAAGGCCACCTATCTCAACACCGGCACCTGGAGTAAAAAATCGATCAAAGAGGCCCGGCTTTTCGGTGAAATAGAGGTTGCCTTCTCCAGTGAGGACGATACTTTCAACCGCGTCCCCAAAGATAGCGAATTCACTGTGGCCGAAGACAGCGAATACCTCTACTTCGTCTCCAATAACACTATTTTCGGCACCCAGTTCAACCCTCTGCCGGAGGCAAATTGCATGCTGGTCAGCGATATGTCATCGGATATCCTCTCCCGAAAGGTAGATGTCGGCAAATACGGGATTATTTTCGCCGGCGCCCAGAAGAACATGGGACCCTCGGGAGTGACCACCGTCATTATCAGAGAGGATCTGCTCGAACGCGGCGAAGACTCCATTCCCTCCATGCTGCGCTATAAAACACATGCCGACAAGGACTCCATGTTCAACACTCCGCCGACGTTTGCCATCTACATTGTCGGCGAGGTGCTCAAGTGGTTAAAAAATCAAGGCGGTGTCGCCGCAATCGAGCAGAAAAACATAGAGAAGGCAGGTCTTATCTACGACATCATCGATGCCGGCGACTATTATAGAGGCCACGCTCTCGAGGATTCCCGCTCAATGATGAATATCGCCTTTAATCTGCCCACTGCCGCGCTGGAAGCCAAATTTATCGAAGAGGCTGCGGCATCAGGGCTCAATGGTCTCAAAGGACACCGTTCCATTGGCGGTTGTCGGGCTTCCATCTACAACGCCTTCCCCCGCCAGGGTGTGGAGAAATTGGCGCAGTTCATGGAAGATTTCGCTCGGAATAACCCCCGCTGAGCGCAGTTGCCGAAACCGCAAGGAACATCTTTTTATGCATTATGAAGGCACTCTCATCCGGCCGCCCAGTGAGGCGCATTCGCTCATCCTCCAGGTAACGACCGGCTGTTCCTACAACAAGTGCAGTTTTTGCGGTGCTTATAAAGATACGCCCTTCAGGTTCAAAGAGCGACAGCTGGAGAGTGATCTGGACTTTGCAGAGCAGCACTGTCGCCGGTACAACAGGGTTTTTCTGGCTGACGGCGACGTACTCATTTTGCCCTTCGCCCAACTCAGCGAGATTTTCAGAAAAATCCGCAGCCGCCTGCCCTGGATCCGCCGAATATCACTCTACGGAAGCTGCAGGGCCGTTCGCTCCAAGAGTCTTTTACAAATGCGGGAATTGAAAGAACTCGGTCTTGACAGGATCTATATGGGCCTTGAAAGCGGTCATGACAGAGTCCTGGCATCCGTTAACAAGGGCGAGACGGCTGCTTCCATGCGCCGGGCCGCAGCGTGTACAAGCGCATGCGCCATCTTTCTCTCCGTTACCGTCCTTCTCGGCATAGCGGGCAGCTCCCTCTCGGAGGCCCACGCCATCGAGACAGGCAGGGTGCTCTCGGATATGAATCCGCAACAAATAGCCGCCTTAACGGTAATGCCGCTGCCGGGAACAAATTTTCACAGAGCCATTCAAAGAAATGAGATCACTCTCCCCTCCCCTCCCGAGCTGTTGCGGGAACTGAAACTCATGCTGGAACATACGACGGCTGACTATGTCCAGTTTCACGCAAACCATGCCTCTAATTACCTGCACCTTGCCGGGCGTTTGCAAAAAGACAAGGCCAGGATGCTGTCACGCATCGATGCGGCTCTGTCGGGTTCATTTCCCCTGGTGGCCGAAGAGAGGAGATCTCTGTAGATGGAAAACGCCAAAACCGACTTGAAAAATCTCGACCAGGACGGGCTCATACGCTTTGTCGAAAGCCTCGGTCAGCCTGCCTTTCGCGGCCGCCAGCTGATGGCCTGGGTATACCGGCCTGGGATTGATCAATTCTCGCAGATGACCGATCTGGCAAAGAAATTTCGAGAGATACTTGCCTCCCATGCTGTCATCTCCTCGTTTCCCCATCCCCTTACTGAACGATCTTCCGACGGCTGTGTCAAATTCGGATTTCGTCTCGATGATGGTCACATGATCGAAGCCGTGCTGATACCGGAGGAAGACCGCAATACTCTCTGCGTCTCTTCCCAGGTTGGCTGCGCCATGCAATGCGCCTTCTGCATGACAGGCACCATGGGATTCGCCCGTAATCTTGCGCCCGCGGAAATTGTCAACCAGGTATGCAGCGCCCGTGATTTTCTTGCAGCCCAGGCAGAGGAGGACAGAATCGGACCGGCCGAGGTAACCAATATCGTCTTCATGGGAATGGGAGAGCCCCTCAATAATCTCGAGAACCTTCTCACCTCGATCTCCATTCTTACCGAGCAGAAAGGTCTCGATTTCACCGGCCGCCGGATCACTGTCTCCACCTGCGGCATCATCCCCAAGATGCATAAACTCGGCTCGACCGCAGCCGTTAATCTTGCCGTATCCCTTCATGCCATAGATGATGACACCAGAAATATGCTGATGCCGATCAATAGGCGTTATCCGCTTGACCAGCTGCTCAAGGCATGCGAGACCTATCCTCTACCCAAACGCCGGCGCATCATGTTTGAATATGCTCTTCTCGAGGGTATCAATGACAGTGATGCCGAGGCCCGAGAACTTGCAAAAAGATTACGTGATATACCATGTAAAATCAATCTCTTGCCC
>CAKZOA010000103.1 GCA_937132035.1 uncultured Desulfobulbaceae bacterium
GAAACTTTTCCACTGTTTCTCAGCAAGATATTCTTTGATCAGCAACCTGTCTTCGGGATTGTCTTCGACTATCAAAATGGTGAGCTGGGGCATGGCGTCTGTTGATGGCTAAATTTTTAAACAACACGATTAACTTTTCTTTAAAGTCCTTGCAAAATATATACTCAAAAAATAAAATGGTCAAAACTTGGATCAGCTTTATCATATGCACACTTCGAGGTGCCATTACAGGTCCCAATACTCATGGAGCAGATGGGGCGGTGTGGCTCCGGTTGCAGAATTCATGAATCGTAGAATAATTTAAATTGGCTGTTTTAAAAGGTTTTTTTCTGCTATAATGGTGCTTTCAAGAAAATAATGATGTTAGCTGATTGTTATTTTATATAAAATCTCAAATCTTCCTGCGCGCTTTTTTCTCGCCTTCTGCCGATTTTATCCGCATTTTTCGGACTCTCGGTGGTATCAGCCGAGAAGCGAGTGGGGCGGTTATCGGACACAATGTTTAAAATTCTTGTAATAGACGAAGAAACACGCCCCGCAGATGCTCTGGCGGCAAAAGCCGCCAGCCTCAAAGTGGAGGTACATCTTGTCCCCACCCTGGAGGAGGGCCAGCGCGTATCCCAGGAGGGGGGCTTCGATATCATCCTCATGCGTGATATTGTCGCAGGTCGGCCTTCCTGTAACATCATCCAGGAACTCAAGAGCGTCCCTTCAATACCGGAAATACTCCTCTACACCTCCGGCGGTGACCCACAGCATGCCGAGCTTGCCCTGGAAGGCGGCGCCTGGGACTACATCATTGATGCCGCCCCGGAAAAGGTTCTCCCCGACATGGTTAAACGGGTGGTTCGTTACCGCCGTAACAAGAACCGCAGCGTTGAAGAAGAGCAGCGCCAGGTGCGGGAGCAGCTGCATGAACATGGTATCATCGGCAGTAGCGCCGCTATTCAGAACTGCCTTAACCTGGTTGCCCGGGTCGGACAATCCGATGCCAGTGTGCTCATAACCGGAGAAACCGGCACCGGCAAGGAACTTTTTGCCACGGCCATTCACAATATCAGTGCCCGCAGCACCAGAAATATGACGATAATCGATTGTGCGGCGCTTCCGTCGACTCTGGTGGAGAGTATACTCTTTGGCCATGCCAAAGGCTCTTTCACCGGGGCCGACAAGTCACAGAAGGGGTTGGTCAAGCAGGCCGACGGCGGTACTCTCTTTCTCGATGAGATAGGCGAAATGCCGCTTGAGATACAGAAAAAGTTTTTGCGGGTTCTCCAGGAACAGAAATATCTGCCTGTTGGCAGCAGCACACCCGAGACAAGCAATTTCAGACTGATAGCCGCAACCAACAAACACCTGGAGGACATGGTAGAAAAAGGCGAATTCAGAGGAGATCTTCTTTTTCGTCTCAAGACCTTCCACCTCGAATTGCCTCCGCTGCGGATCCGCAAGATCGATGTTGCCGAACTCGCCTATTATTTCCGCAACCTCTACAGTAAGCGCCACAAGCTCCATAAGAAAAAGCTTTCAACCGACTACCTCATGACCTTGAACCAGTATGAGTGGCCAGGCAATGTCCGTGAGCTTTTTCAAGCCGTGGAGTACTCCTTTACCGATGCTCAGGACAGCACCATCCTCGAGTCGGCGCATCTGCCGGTCAATATACGTCTGGCCGTCACCAAGCAGAAACTGCGGCGGAGTGATCAATCTCCACGGGTGCCGCAAAGAGAGCTACCCGAAAATCTGGCCATCATGCCGACTATCAAGGAAGACCGTGACAAAACCATCCAGGAACAGGAACGACGGTATCTCGAAAGACTTCTGAAGTTGTCGGACGGCGATATAAAGCAGTGCTGTAAAACTGCCGGACTGTCACGCTCCAGGCTCTACGATCTGCTCAAAAAACATGATCTTTCCCAGAAAACCACGACACTTCACAGTCGCGAGGAAGAATGAGAGGCGGCCTGATCTGCAGGACAAAGCGGCGGCTGCCGCTCCCTGTATGAAAGTAGTATCGTTTAAAACTATACGCTTCTTCTTTTTGCCTTCCGTCCGGCGGGGCAGGACAGGGTCCATTGTTGCAGGACAGATGCTCTGCCGCTGCGATGGGCGAGAGCGCTCTTTGTTT
This sequence comes from uncultured Desulfobulbaceae bacterium, assembly GCA_937132035.1. Taxonomy (GTDB): domain Bacteria; phylum Desulfobacterota; class Desulfobulbia; order Desulfobulbales; family Desulfocapsaceae; genus Desulfopila_A. The sequence continues at coordinate 2,129 of CAKZOA010000103.1, forward strand.
TCCAAGGGTATGTTTCAGTGATGCAGGTCAAGCGCTTATTGCCGACCGAGCCACCCTTCCTGGCAAGCGCTTCCTGCTTTTTCAACCTCCCTTGCCGGACAACGATGTATCGGGTGCAATGAAACCGGGAAGCCCGCCGCCGGCAGAATCCTTGAGGGGCAGCGGCAGGATCCTGATATGGTGGTTTTCTGGCATAGGGTGTGCAATTCAAGAGATAGCCCGCTACACCACATAGCGTCCGATGGTATTCTGGGCACAGGCGAGTGGTACGGGAGCTGTGCTCGTGCATCGAAAGCGATGTGCTGGAGTGTGGCGGCGGCAACGGTCAAAACAAACTTTCAAAGGAGGTATATAGATGAAAGAGATGCATGCACTGTCATTGAAATCCAGGCGTGTGGGCCTGATCTCGCTGCTGGTCCTGGTCTGCTGGCTGATGCCTTCAGCCGTGTTGGCTGCCGAAACCGATGTCTCCAAGGAAGTAAAGGAGGCCGGTGCGGCCATTGCCGAATATTCCGCGGAACAAAAAGATGCTGCAATGGAAAAGGCCCGGGAGATGATGGAGAGCCTTGATGAACACATTGATGCACTGGAGGAAAAACTCTACGAGAACTGGGTCGATCTCAAAGCGGCGACCCGTGAGGAGTATCGTGAATCTCTCCGGTCCCTGCGTAGCCAACGCAACGAGCTCTCTGAATGGTATGGTTCCATGAAAAACAGTTCCAAAGAGACCTGGAAAGATGTCAAACAGGGCTTTGCCAGCGCCTATGAGAAGGTGATGGAATCCTGGCAGCAGACAGAGCAGGAGATCGATGAGGAAATCTAGCCGAACACATCTATGTTTGTGTCTACGCAGTGGTTTTTTCAAGTGACGCTTCCGCGCTTTTCACAGTGAAAAACTGTGGGCGGGGTGGCGTATTTTTATAATGGCAGCATCAGGCCCATTTCTGATGAATACCAACAACAAGGAGAACTGAACAATGGCGGAACGAAAGCAGGTCTACAAATGCGAAGCATGCGGTAATATCGTTGAGGTTCTTCACGGTGCGGACGGCGACCTTGTCTGCTGCGGTGAAAACATGCAACTGCTGGATGCCAGCACGACAGACGAGGGCAAGGAGAAACATGTGCCGGTTATCGAGAGCGTTGCCGACGGCATACAGGTGAAGGTGGGCAGCAATCCCCACCCAATGGAGGAAAAGCACTACATCGAGTGGATAGAGATCATCGATGGTGATACTTCTTGCCGGCATTATCTCAAGCCGGGTCAATCTCCGGAAACCGTTTTCAAGGGGGTTGGGGCGAACGTTACGGCCCGTGAGTATTGCAATGTCCACGGGATGTGGAAGTCCTGATCACGCCTCGGCGGGCGGGGGGGAATGCTCCTTCCGCCCCCGAC
>CAKZOA010000104.1 GCA_937132035.1 uncultured Desulfobulbaceae bacterium
GCTCCTGGCGCGGCGGGCCGCTGATAGCGGCTGCCGTATCCTCACATCCACCCGGGCTGTGAGCATGAGCGAAGACGGCACCGTGCTCATACAGGACGATGAACGCATCCATAAAAAGGTGATGGCTAAAATAGTCATCGCAGCCGACGGGCCGCTTTCCATTTTCCGGCGCTGGCTGAACACTCCACGTCAGCGCCTGCTGCCCGCCGTGCAGAAGCGCTTTGCCCTCACCACCAGAAGCGACCACACCAGCGTCTACTTCTCGCCGGAAATCTTCGGAGGCTACGGCTGGGTCTTTCCCAAGAACGATCACGCCAACGTCGGCCTCGGCTTCACCCTGCAGACCAGGAATCACATGCGGGCCGCCCAGCTGCTCGAAGAGTTCGTTCTGACTCTGAAGGAAAAGGGTGTCATAGAGGGTGAACCGCTTGCCAGCAGCGGCGGCTGGATCCCGGTGGAGCCCTTGCTCAAGGCGGTGATGGACAAGGTTGTTTTCGTCGGAGACGCCGCAGGCCACACCCACCCCATCACCGGGGCCGGCATCTTCTCGGCCCTTACCTGCGGCGAGATGGCAGGTAGATGGGCGGCAGAGGCTATTCGCCAAAACGATGTGGACCTGCTGCAGTGCTATGACGAGGAATGGAGAGATCTCTTCACTCGCTCCCTTGTCCACGCCTTCAGAAAACGTACCTGGATGGAAGCGGAATGGCAGCACTTCGACCAGATAATCAAATCGTGCTGGATCGCCTTTTCGGAATATCATGGCAGCGCTTGATTCTCTTTTGGATGAGGCCTGGGCTGTCTCCCGCAGGCACTGTGGCCATAACATCACCTTCTATCTGCCGGGCATGTTCATCTACGATTCCATGAAGGGCAACTATCCGGCCATTTCCATTACCGGCAAACGGTGCGATTTGCACTGCGAACACTGCCGGGGCAAACTGCTCGCCTCCATGGTGGCCGCTCCTCATCCAGCCACACTGATCGAGAGCTGCCGGCGTCTTGCTGCCGAAGGAGCCGTGGGTGTGCTGCTGAGTGGTGGCTGCGACAGCAGCGGCAGGTTGCCTTGGCGTGACTTTCTCGATGCCGTGGAACAGGTGAAATCATTAACCGGCCTGCACATCTCCGTCCATACCGGTTTCATCGGCAAAAACGAGGCCAAAAGCCTGCAGGCGGCCGGCGTCGACCAGGCGCTGATAGACATTATCGGCGATGAGAGCATCTATCAGCGCGTCTTCCACATCCAGGACGGCCGTCGCCGGCTCCTGCAAAGCCTCGATGCCATCACCGAAGCCGGTTTACAACTTATCCCGCACATTGTCTCAGGCATCGATTACGGCACGGTAAAAGCAGAAGAAAGAGCTCTGACCCTTCTGAGCGGCTATCCTCTGAAAAAACTTGTCATTGTCTCGCTGATGGCCCTGCCCGGAACCGGCATGAGCACTATTCGGGTGGCACCTGAAGACACAGCCGCAGTGATTGCCAGGGCCAGACTGCTTTTTCCGGATACCCCCATCAGCCTCGGCTGCGCCAGACGCCGGGGGGATCGTGAGCTGGAGCTGCTCGCCCTGCGAGCGGGTGTGAACGCCATGGCCCTGCCCTCGGAAGAGGTAATAGCCTGTGCCCGCGCAGCCGGTCTCGTTGTTTCTTTTCAAAAGACCTGCTGCTCGCTTCCGCCAATTTCTGCCACACCAGTATGGAGCTGATTATGTACCAACCAAGCCCGGCCGCAGACCAACACCCACACCGACACCCACACATTGAGGAAAAAAGTCCCGACTACCTGCGCATGAGCCTGGCCGCAGCCATGACCCTGGGCTTCAAGCCTGGTTTGTTTTACAGAGATGCCAGACTCCATTGCATCAATCTTCTGCTCACCTATCCTCAGGGCTGCGCCGCCCGCTGTGCCTACTGCGGCCTGTCGGGTAAACGCCAAGGCGGCTACGGCGACAAGAGTTTCATACGCGTCAGCTGGCCCACCTATGCCGTAGATGACATCATTGACCGCATCGGCGAGCGCAGTGATCGGGTCAAACGCATCTGCATCTCGCAGATCACCAATCGACGCTGCATCGGCGACACCCTGGAGATTTGCACCCGCCTGAGGCGAAGTTTCGATATCCCGGTTTCGGTACTGGTCTCTCCCACCATCCTCCGCGAAACGGATCTTCTAGACCTCAAAGGAGCCGGGGCCGATCGAATCGGCGTGGCCGTCGATCTGGCCAGCCGCGAGCTGTTTGAACGCTACCGCGGCCAGGGAGTGGATGGACCCC
>CAKZOA010000105.1 GCA_937132035.1 uncultured Desulfobulbaceae bacterium
TTTCAGGGTGGTGTCCTCTTTTATGTAAACTGATAAACTTTCCAGCCCCCGAGAGGACTGTCATGCTCGACTTCGACCTCCTGCAGCAGCGATTCACCAGCCGTTACCCAAACCACTACTATACCGTCGACTCTCATACCCAGGGAGAGCCCACCCGTCTGCTGCTCGGCGGCTCCGCGGAGCCGGCCGGTGCGACCATGGAGCAAAAGAGACAGAGCTTCATGGACAATTTTGATTATCTGCGCCTGCTGCTCACCAGCGAGCCGCGCGGTCACCGCGATATGTTTGCCGCGGCGGTCACCGAACCTGTCAGTTCCGGCGCCGATTTCGGCCTCATCTATATGGATGCCAGGCGCTACCCGTATCTCTGCGGTCACGGAACCATAGGGGCCGTCACCGTCATGGTCGAGCTCGGCCTGCTCGATTACGGCGACGGCGACCACACCATCCTCATCGATACGCCGTCCGGAACGGTGCAGGCCCACACACGGATACACGGGGGGCGCGTAGAATCCGTGGGTATCGACATGGTTCCCTCCTTTGTCTACAAAACCGGCCGCCCTCTCGACTTGGGAAACTCCGTCGAAATTGAAATTGATCTGGTTTACGCCGGTGGATTTTTTGCAATGATATCAGCCTCCTCCCACGACATAGATCTGAAAACTACCGACCGCAGTGAACTCGTCCGCCTCGGCATGGCCGTCATCGAGGCCGCCAACAGCCAGCTTACGGTCCATCACCCCCAGCGACCGGAGGTGAAAACCGTCGATGTCGCCGAATTCCATCAGGAGAAAAACAACGGGGAAAAGAGCGGCAGTGGCGTGGTCATCTACGGCGAGGCGCATATGGACCGCTCACCCTGTGGCACCGGCACCACGGCAAAAATGACCCTCCTCCATCACCAGGGCAGACTTGAGGCAGGGGAAAGCTATGCCAACAGCAGCCCGCTGGGTACCGTCTTCACCGGCCGAATCATCGAAGAAACTGAGATTGGCGGCTTTCCGTCTATTGTTTGCCGAATACGGGCCAGCGCCGTCATCACCGGTTGTCACCGCTTCGTCCTCGATTCTCGGGATCCCTTTCCTACCGGCTTCCTTCTTTAAGCTCACAACATCCACAGCATCGATTCAACAGAGGAAAAGCGACCGCCGGCAATCAGGGTTTCTTCGTTTCTCCATCCTGAGACCTGGCGTCGCCTATGACCTCATGAAGCTTACGGGAGAGCTCCGCCAGGTTGAAGGGCTTCTGGATGAAGCCGCTGCAGCCCCGTGCCATGATCTCCGTAGCGTAACCGTTGAGGGAGTAGCCGCTGGAGAGAATGACCGGCATGGCGGGATGCAGACGGCGGATGGCATCGAATACGGCACCACCGTCCATCCCCGGCATAATCAAATCGAGAAGCACCATATCGATGCGCTCTCCCTGGGCCTCGAGCAGGGCCAGGGCCTCCCTGCCACTGCCTGCGGTACTGACGCTGTAGCCCAGCTGGTTGAGCATTGAGCGGCCGACCTCTGTTATCATCTGCTCATCGTCCACCAGCAGAATATGCCCCTCTCCCCTGAACACGACTTCTTCAACCACCGCCTCAGAAAGAGGCTGACTCTCTGAGAGAGGCAGGTAGATCGTAAAAGTGGCACCATGCCCCGGTTCGCTGTAGACGGTGATAAAGCCTTTGTGGTTTCTGATTATCCCATAGGCCGAGGCCAGGCCCAGGCCGGTGCCTCTGCTCTTCTCCTTGGTAGTGAAGAAAGGATCGAAGATACGCTGCAAAGTCGTCTCGTCCATACCGCAGCCGCTATCCGTTATTGATATTTTGGCATAACGTCCAGGCTCCACCTGATGGAGCCTGCATATGGCGCCCTCCAATGTTTCAGCGGAGGTTCTCAGGTGTAACTCGCCACCCCCTTCCATTGCCTGCCAGGCGTTGACATACATATTCAGCAGAACCTGTTCTATCTGTCGGCTGTCAACCTCGCACACCAGCGGCCCGGCAACGGTGTCGACATGAAGAGTGAGTTCCTTTCTGGTGCGTCCGAACATCTGGGCGCTGTCGGCAATCAGTTCGCCTATCTCCACCGGCTTTGGTTCATATTTACCGCCGCGGGCAAACCCCAGCAATTGCCTGGTCAGACCAACGGCACTCTGAATGTACTCCTCCATCGCCTGTAAATGTTCGCTTTCCGACGAGGCCCTGCCTGTCGCGACCCTCATCAGAGAAATCCTTCCCAACACACCCATCAGAATATTATTGAAATCATGGGCTATTCCTCCGGCAAGCGTGCCAATGGCTTCCATTTTCTGGGCCTGATGCAATACTTTTTCCAGTCTTTTGTGCTCGGTTATATCGCGGACAAAATTGAGGGTGGCGGGCTTGCCGTCCCATTCGATACGCGAACAGCTCAGCTGGACGGTACGTTCGTCCCCCTCCCTGGTGATGAGTCTGAAAGTGTAGGTATCCGGCAGGCCGCTTTCGCCGCGCAGTCGCTGTACATGTCTCTCCGCTACCATGTGGCGGTCATCGTCGTGAATAATTTCCGCAAAGGATATCTTCTTCAGTTCATCACCGCCATAGCCGGTCAACTGCTCAGCTTTGCCGTTGAGTACGGCGATGCTTCCGTTTGCGGCGATGAAGATGGCATCGCTGGCACTTTCGATCAGCTGACGGTATTTATATTCGCTCTGACGCAGAGCATCCTCGGCCTTCTTGCGCTCGGTGATGTCGCGGACAAAGGCAACCATCAAGGGGCCCCCCTCCTGGCTGCCGAAAGGTCGAAGGCGCACCTCGGCGTCGAAAAGCCCGCCGTCCAGGCGACGATGGATCCATTCGAATGTCTGCAGGGTATCGGCACCTGTCCGCCGGATGGTTTCCTCGACCAGTATCTCCGTGGAAGCACCGCCGGCCTGTACGGATGGCGACAGGTCGACGACACTGCAGCCCAGTAGCGCCTCTTTATCTGCGGCAAACATCGACAGCGTCGCCGGGTTACAGTCGATCAGCCTCTGCCCTTGCAGTAGAAAAATAGCGTCGGGACTGGTGACGAAAAGGCTTTGATATTTTTCTTTTTCCCTGAACAGTTGCCTGTTCTGGTCTTCGATGAGGGTGAGAAAAGAATTGAACTCCCGCGCCAGCCTGCCCAGTTCCTCGTCGGCGGGCACCGGCAGCGGGCGTGGTATGCGGCTGCGGGCGTTGGCATCGAGCCGCTCGATCATGGCATTCACCGGTCGTGCCAGCCGGCCGCTGAGAAGAAAGCTGGCCAGCGCCCCCGTCGCCAGAAGAAGCAGAATCGACAGATAGGCTACTTTCTCAAGCAGATACGCAGGTTTCATGACCTCTTCGATGTAGGAGGAGGAAACGATTATCCAGCCGTATTCAGGGATACGCTCATAGACGGCGATCTTGGCTTTGGGCGCGGTTTCATCGGGATTCTGCCACCGGTATTCAAGGCTGCCGGTACCGGTGGCGATCATGGTGCGGACGAACTCGGAGGACAAATCACTCTGCCGCAGGGCATTAAAATTGGGAAGTTTCGGGTGCACCAGCGTCTCACCATCTTCATTGATTACATAGGAATAACCGCTGGTGCCGAATCGTAGGGAAAGTATCGCTTCACGAAAATCGTTGATATTGACCAGTTCGTTGAATTCCTGGCGATAACTGGAAACGGAAATGATCCAGTCGAGTGGCTCGAAATAGACCATATAGAGGGCCTTCTGGCGAGTCGACGTCTCCCCCGGATTCTGCCATTCATACTCTATATAGCCATTCTTGCGCCTCATCTGTTCGCGAACGAAGGCAAAGGCGGTATTGTCGGTTCCTTCGATCTCGGAATTTGGGTGAATGACGGCATTACCCTGGGAGTCTAGGCAATAGATATAGCCGGAACTGCCTATTTGCTGGCTCAGCAGAATATCGCGCACCCGTCCCAGCGCTTCGGTCTTGCTCAGCCGCCCCTGCTCGAAAAGCCCATAATGATAGGCAACGATCTCCCGATTTTTTTCTGCTATGCCCTTGAGGTGATTACGGACGGCCACCGTGGCACCGGCCTGCACCGCTCCAGTCAGCAGATGGGTCGAGTTGGCAAGTTCCTGCCGTGCCTTGCCGGCAATGGCAGGGACGAGAAAAAACTTCACAGCCAGTAGGATAAAAACTATCACCGGGAGCAGGGCGGCCAGAAAAGAAAAAAAGATCCGTACACGCATTGAGCGCCTGAGACGATTGAGGAGCATCGACTTATCCCACAAGAGTATACCGCTGGATTTCGGAGCCAGGACTATTGGTATTACACAATTTCATGCGATCAGCTTATCGTTGTTTGTTATTTTTCACCAGAACTTTTCCCTCAGTTTAAGCACCGCCGCCCTGGCCTATCGCTGCCAAGCCCCCTCTCGATCAGAGGGCGTGGTGCAAATAGCTGCTTGCACATTGCCATACGCATGCTGATGCTATGGTGAAGAAGAACGACACGGAAGAGCAAAATTTGCGGAAAGAGCATGAAGAGCGAAAAGGCGTATCCACAGGACCTGCATATCCACACCACATATTCCCACGGCGACAGTTCGGTGGCCGCCGAACAGACGGTTGATTTGGTCGCCGCCATCGCTCATGCCGAGATCATGGGCATCAGCGATCACTTCGAATTTGTGGCCACGGATGCTTTTACCGCCTACGAGAACGATCTGCGCCGGAACGGGATGAAGGTAGGCGTTGAAGTCGACGGTCACGCCTGGGTGGGTGATGCCGCCAGCTCTCCCGTTGATTACTACATCTTCCACTGCCGCGACCACAGAGAGGACTACCGCTCCGTGGATATCCTGCTGCAGACCGGCAAGCCGGTAATCATCGCCCATCCCAATGCCCTGGCCACCAGGCTTGAGCGTCTTCCGCCCGAATGCCTCATCGAGATCAACAACCGCTATGTATGGCGCAACGACTGGTACGCATTTTACCAGCCCTTCATCGAGTGCTTTCGTTTCGTTATCAGTTCGGATGCCCACCAGCCCAACTGGCTCGGCCAGTCGGCGGCTCGCTACGCGGCGAGAATACTGGGAGTTACAGAGCACCTGGTCTTCCCTGAAGTGCAGGGGTAACCATACCAGGCATTGACACGTTTTCGAGAAAGAAATTGCACACAGCCGCCGGTCACCGGTATATTCGGTTCTTGGTTCGATTTTTCGCAGGCACTCTTCTCTTAAGAAGGAGACATGATGTATCCACCAGCGGACACTGTACTCAACGGCGGCGTCTTTTTCAGCGGCGACAGCCGTCAACCGATTCTCGCCGGAGCCGAGGCCCTGGCCATCCATTCCGGCACCATCACCGCGGTCGGACCTGCGGAGGCAGTGCTCTCTCTGGCGGGACCGCAGACCGAGATTATTGAGCTTGGCGGCCGTCTGGTGGTTCCGGGGTTCATCGATACCCATCTCCATTTCTACGAGTGGTCTCTCAAGCGTCGCGATCTGCAGCTCGAGGATGCCGGCAGCCTGGAGGAGCTGCTGGCGCGGGTGAGTCAAGCGGCCTCAGAGGCCGCTGCCGGACAATGGATCATGGGCCAGGGATGGAACGAAACCGACTGGGATCTCGCCCAAATGCCCGACCGTGCCAGCCTCGACAGCGCCGCACCGGCCAATCCGGTGCTTCTCTGGCGCTGCGACCTACACCTGGCCGTTGCCAATTCCTGCGCCCTGGGACTGGCGGGAATAGATGCGCACACCGATGATCCTGCCGATGGCAGAATAGAACGCGATAGCAGCGGCGCCCCTACCGGGGTGCTGCGCGAGTTGGCCATAAACCTGGTGCGTCAGGCGGTAGCCGTTCCCCCCTTGGAAGAGATTTTGATGGCCTTCGAAGACGGTTATCGGGCACTGCACCGTTTGGGAATCACCGGCATCCATGACATTCGCCTGATGAACGATGCCGACGGCGCCAGAGCGCTCCAGTGTTTTTCGACGCTGGAGGAGGAAGAACGCCTGCAGCTGCGTACCTGGGTGACCCTGCCGGGCCACCGGCTCGACGAGATCATCGCCCTCGGTCTGCGCAGTGGTTTCGGCAGCGACACCCTGCGCATCGGTCATGTCAAGTTCTTCTCCGACGGCGGCATGGGCGCACGCACGGCCTGGATGATCGACCCCTTTATCGATGCCGGCTGCGGCATGCCGATGCTGGACATGGAGCGACTGAAAGCCGACATAGCAAAGGCCGAACGCAGCGGACTCAGCGTCATGGTCCATGCCGTGGGTGATAGAGCCAACCGGGAACTGATAGGTGTCTTCAGTGAAATCCAGGCCGGCAGAGAGCGGGGCGCACGATGCCTGCCGAAGCTGCCGCATCGTATCGAACACGTGCAGATGATCCGTCCCGAGGATACCCGCAAGCTGCAGGGCCTGGACCTCGCCCTCTGCGTCACCCCCTGCAATATGATACTTGACATCAACCTCATCGACAAAGCGGTGGGTGCAAGGGGCAAGTGGACCTATCCCTTCCGCAGCCTCATCGATACCGGGGCGCCGGTACTATTCAGCTCCGATTGTCCCGTCTGCAGTCCGGCACCGCTGCCGGCCATACACGCCGCCGTCACCCGACAACGGCCTGACGGCTCTCCAGAAGGCGGCTGGTACCCGGAGCAGCGGGTGACGGCCGCCGAAGCACTTGCCGCCTTTACCTCCACCCCTGCAGCCGTCCACAGGGCAGACCATATCGGCCTGATCGAAGTCGGCAAGAAAGCCGATCTCGCCATCCTCAGCCGCAACATTCTCACGGAACCTGCGGCGACCATCGCCAACACTGAGGTGGATATGACCCTTTTCGACGGACAAGTAGTCCACAGAGCATTTTAAGAACCTGTGTGAGAAAAATCCTGTCGCTTCAGTCTAATGTGTTGTACTAGGATTGAGTTTGTGCACAATCAACGATGGCGCTGCACGCCAAAGAGCGCTTTTTATACCCGTGACCATAAAACCGGGGTCAACCACAGAGAGATACCCTCATCATGCCTGCTACAGCACAACGTTTGTCCTCGTTCACCGAGTCGATCATCCGCGATATGACCAGGGTCGCCAACCATCATGGCGCCATCAATCTCTCCCAGGGTTTTCCCGACGACGATCCGCCGCCGGAAGTCATTGCCGCCGCCCAGAAGGCCATGCTCGAAGGCCCCCACCAGTATGCCATTACCTGGGGCGCTCCGAATTTACGACAGGCCCTGGCCGAGAAGCAATCCCGATTGATGGGAAGACCCATAGATGCCGATACCGATATCGTCATCACCTGCGGCAGCACCGAAGCAATGATCTGCGCCATGATGTGCACCTGCGATCCCGGCGACAAGGTCATCATCTTTTCTCCTTTCTACGAAAACTACGGTGCCGACTCCATCCTCTGCGGTGCCGAGCCCATCTATGTCCCCCTTGAGCCGCCCGAGTATTCCTTCGACCTGAAAAAGCTCCAGGAGGCATTCGCCCGCAAACCAAAGGCCATCATTCTCTGTAACCCCTCGAACCCCTCGGGCAAGGTCTTCACCCTCGACGAGCTGCAGATCATCGCCGAGCTCGCCTGCGATAACGATTGCTATGTCATCACCGACGAGGTCTACGAACATATTGTCTACCCGCCTCACAGCCATCATTACATGGCTTCCCTCCCGGGTATGTTCGAGCGCACACTCTCCTGCAGTTCTCTCTCAAAAACATACAGCATGACGGGCTGGAGACTGGGCTATATCATCGCCCCGGCAAAAATCACCAGCGGCGCCCGCCAGGTGCACGACTTCCTCACCGTCGGTGCCGCCGCCCCTTTGCAGGAGGCCGCCGTCACCGCCCTGAGGCTGCCGGCCAGCTACTACCAGCAGCTGACCAGGAGCTATACCAAACGACGCGATCTCTTTCTCGGCTATCTCGACGAGGCCGGTCTGTCCTATACCAAACCCCAGGGGGCCTACTATGTAATGGTGGACTTCTCCGGCTGTGGCATTGAAGACGACTATGCGTTCTGCCGCTGGATGGCACAACACATCGGCGTGGCCGCCGTTCCCGGCTCGAGTTTTTTCCATGAGAAGGTCAACCACCTGGTCAGGTTCCATTTTTCCAAATCGGAGGAGATACTCCATGAATGCGGCAAACGGCTGCAGAAACTACCGGCGCTGCTGTAAGCGCTGCGATCAAGGGTAAAAAAAGACATGGACACTGTAGAGACGATCCTGG
>CAKZOA010000106.1 GCA_937132035.1 uncultured Desulfobulbaceae bacterium
CGCCAGTATATTGATACATGGCCGGGTCGTCGAGTCCGATGTCGACAGCTGTATCACGCGGATCCGTGCGTTCAATGACTTCTCCCCATACATAGACGTTTTCCGCAGGCTTGACACTGGCCGCCAGCTTTTTGCGCTTGGCCACAAGTGGAAAGAGATAGTTTTGGGGAAATGGCAGATAATCCCCAATGGAAGTGATGACAATCTGGCGGATACTGGTTTGGCTGCGCAGATCAATCATCCGGTTTCCCAGCAAATCGAGAGTCACAAGAACTGTGAGTTCCGAGTCGTTGAACTGATGCAAAAGTTCCCGGTCGGAGTAAAGCGGACAGTTCATCACGGCTATTGCCCCAACCTTGAGGGCAGCATAATAGGCGACAACACAAGGAATAGTATTGGGCAAGAGCAGCCCCACCCTGTCGCCCTTGCCTATGCCAAAATCTTCAAGAACTGTAGCAAAAACGGAGACAAGGCGGCTCAGTTCTCTGTAGGTCATCTCATAGCCCTGAAACTGCAGAGCTATTTTTTTCGGAAACGCCTCAGCGCTTTTTTCCAGGAATTGCGGCAACAGCAGGTTCTCATATTCGAGGCTCTTCGGCACCCCGTCATCGTAAGAAGAAAACCAGGGACTTTCTAGAACCAACGCTTCCGTATTCATACGCTCTCCCTTAGCACGTCCTTTAACCTCCGACAGTATGCGGGACCAGCAATCCACCTGCGTGCATGCCCGCCAGAATATATTTTTACCCTGGAGACGTGTAGCCAAAGCATCTTGAGCGCAACCGTTAGTTGTCGCCGCGTGGCGTGGGTGATGCATCCCGATTATACTTGCAATTTCCTGCTTTTCTACATTATATGTGAGAGCTGAGGCTTTTACAAGAGTTCAAAAACTCATTTTATCAATTTGTTCTCAACACTTTATGGGCTCTATCGGTTTCAATACTAAACAGCCGAAGAGAGGTTGGCCAAGGGGTATTTCCTGAAAATCTTGTTGCTTTTCAGAATGCTTTAAGCACCGCCTACAGTCATCTTCTTCTCTTGAAGCACTCCTCTTTTCCCATGTCGAGTGGTTCGGTGTTGAATCGTCATACCTGTCGGCTGCAATTAAAGCAGCGTACATCCCTCGACAGCGCATCGTGCCTACAAAGAGCACAAATGCCGATAGATACATAAAAAACGGGTACCTCCCATCGCATACATGCGTGAACGCCGATGGAACGATCAAGTCTCTCTCTCGCTGGGAATATCGCTCAGAACTGCTCAATGAAACGTTGTACCAATACAGGTTATCCATGAAGAGAAAAAACATCTTTTTCGCCAATGCGGCATTTTTCATAGTCTCTGCGGCAATACTCGTTTTTCTTCTGCGGGCACCGGAGGAAACAACGTCGTCACTGCCCGTCAATGAAAATCACCGTCGTTTTTTCAGCATGGAAAGCAAAAAGGAGGCGGAAAAACATTGTGGGGAATGTCATGCCCCGGGAATGACCACCCCCCTGCCCCAGGATCATCCGCCCAAGTATCGCTGCCTCTTTTGCCACAAGCGCAACATGGAGTAAGCGCCCACCTTGCACACTCAGAACAACATTGACTACTTCATGCCAGGCATTTTTCACCGATTTCATAGACATCATCGGACAAACCTCTCTGCGAGACGATAAAGCCTATCTGCTCCTCCATCATCACTCTGTATTTCTGTGCATACCTCCGGTAGGAAGTGAACGGTGTCATCAGTCTGGCGGCAATCTGGGGGTTAAGGCGGTCAATGGCCAGGATATTTTCAGTCAGAAACCTATAGCCTGCCCCGCTTTCATCGTGAAAACGCGCGTGGTTCTGGGAGGTGAATGTGCCAACCAGCGCCCTTACCTTATTTGGTTTTTCCATCGAAAAAGCCGGATGCTTCATGAGGCCTTTAACTGAGTCAAGGGTATTCTCCAGCGAGGATGACGCCTGTATTGCCAGCCATTTGTCGATGACAAGGGCATCATTTTTCCATCTCTGATAGAACTCGGTAAAGGCGTCTCTGCTGGCAGCTGTATCAATATGGGCAAGAGCAGAGAGTGCTGTAACAACGTCGGACATGTTGTTGCGCTGCCGCAATTGTCGCAAACACACGTCCATGGCCTTGTCATCATAGAGCGTTGGTGTCATCAGATAGCTCAAGCATCTGTTTTTAAGATTTCTTCTGCCTATTTCCTCAGGAGCAAGTGAATACCTGCGGTGGCAGTCACACCTGTTAAAGGTATCCCAAAGTTCCTGACGATAGCGCCCTGCCAGATCCTCGCTGACAAAAAGTACAGCCCGATGAAGCAAATTCGGCTCAACGGTTTCCATCCGCTGGGCAATGGAGGTTTCCGCCGGCAGAGTCAACATCAGAGCGTTCAAAGCCAAATCCGTATGATCATGGAAACAGGTGGCAAAGGCTTCTTGTATCATCTCATCGACCGTAGGAGAGAGATCTCGCTCCAGCATTGAAACGACATCGAGAACGGTATCCGTGACCAGCGTATACGAAGCCTGCCATCGATTAAAAAGATTGTCGTCATTAACCATAAGAAAACACAACTCTTCACGACTGTGAAAGGGCCGTATTTTTACCGGGGCAGAAAAATCTCTCAAAAATGAAAGAACGGGTTTATTTTTCCAGGAGGTAAAGGTAAATCGCTCGACGTCTTCATGCAATTCCAGCAGGTGTGCCTCTGAACGTATCCTCCCGGATGGTGTCTCGCTACTCTGTTTATTTTCGCCGATAAGGCCTATTTCCACTGGGACATGAAAGGGCTTTTTGTGGGGCTGCCCGGGAGTTGGAGGACATTGCTGGGTGACTGTGAGAGTGTAAACACCTGTTTCCTCTTCCCATTTCTGGGAAACCTCCAGTACCGGCGTACCCGCCTGACTGTACCAACGGCAAAATTGTCGGAGATCTTTTCCTGAAGCGTCTGCCATGGCGGCGACAAAGTCATCACATGTTACGGCCTGGCCGTCGTGTCGCTCAAAATAGAGGTCCATGCCCCTGCGGAAATCTTCCCAGCCAAGTATCTTCTCCAACATCCTGACGATTTCCGCTCCCTTGTTATATACCGTAACCGTATAGAAATTATTGATTTCCACATAGGAATCGGGACGTACCGGATGCGCCATGGGACCATTGTCTTCACGAAACTGATGATTGAGAAGGAGTTTGACATCATCTATACGCTGAACGGCTCTCGAGTTCATCTCGGCGGAAAACTCCTGGTCTCGATAGACCGTCAAACCTTCCTTCAGGCTTAACTGGAACCAGTCTCTGCAGGTGACCCTGTTGCCGGTCCAGTTGTGAAAATATTCATGGGCGAT
Source organism: uncultured Desulfobulbaceae bacterium (assembly GCA_937132035.1). GTDB lineage: Bacteria > Desulfobacterota > Desulfobulbia > Desulfobulbales > Desulfocapsaceae > Desulfopila_A. The sequence goes on from CAKZOA010000106.1 coordinate 3,337, forward strand.
AACCCCCTCGATACCCAGATAATCCAGGTCTGTGGCAGTTTCGGGCAAGGCCAGAACATATTTTGAGTTGAATATGTTCAATCCCTTGTTCTCCATGGCACCCATATTGAAATCATCAACGGCTACGATCATGTATTTTTCCAGGTCATATTCAAGACCGAATTTCTTCTCGTCCCAGGCCATGGCCTTTTTCAGTGAGGAAAGAGCATGCTCACACTTGTTTCGGTTCTGATGTTCAACATATATCTGCAGGGGAATGTTCCTGCCGGAAGCACTTACATGACTGTCTTCGATGCAGGCAAGATCGCCGGCCACCAAGGCAAAGAGATAAGTTGGTTTGGGATAGGGATCGTGCCAGAGACTATAGTGTCTCCCCTCTGGAAGATCACCCTGTTCGACACAATTGCCGTTGGAGAGCAGAACGGGATAAAGCTTCTTCCCGGCTTCAATGCGGGTGGTGAATACCGCCAGCACATCAGGCCTGTCGAGTGAATAGGTGATTCGTCTAAACCCTTCGGCCTCGCATTGAGTGCAATAGGTTGACCCGCTCTTGTAGAGCCCGCTCAAGGCGGTATTATCTTCAGGTGAGATTTCTGTGGTAACCTTCAGGGTGAAGCGTTGAGGCGGATCATGGATCACAAGTATTTTCTCTTCGACTCTGTATTGGGCCAGCAGGAGTGAACGATCGTCCATCTCAAGTGCTTTCAGTGTAAGCCTTTCACCGTTGAGACGCAGAGGCCCCCTCTCTGCTCCATGCTCTACATTGGCATAAAAGACCGATGTTGCCACCACTTCAGTCCCCCTGGGGTTCAGACGAAAGAGAAGGTCTATGGATTCAACCAGGTAGGGAGAGGGTGTGTAGTCCTTTCGGTAAATCGTTTTCGAAGTTTGTATATCCATTATCCATGGTCCTGTGTGGATTTGGCCTCAGGCAACATTGAGCGTTGACAGCGGCCGATATTCAATTATATTTCCCCTATCCGTCCTAATTTACACCCGCACATAGCTGCAGTCAAATTTCAATACCCTACGAGATAAACCATGATAAAAATCAATGAGAACTATTTAAAGTTGCAGGCCTCATACCTTTTCTCTGACATTGCCAAACGAGTGTCCGCTTTTCAAAGGGAAAACCCGGATATCAATGTCATCAAACTGGGAATAGGCGATGTCACCAGAGGGTTGCCTCCAGTCTGTGTGAAAGCCTTTCATAAAGCAGTCGACGAAATGGCCGAAGACTCAAGCTTTCGCGGATACGGCCCCGAACAGGGATATGATTTTCTTCGCAGGGCTATAGCCGAAAACGACTTTCAGGCTCGCGGCGCTGAGATTGCTGAAGATGAGATTTTCGTCAGTGATGGAGCAAAGTGTGACACCGGCAACATTCAGGAACTTTTCAGCAAAGATATAACCGTGGCCATACCCGACCCGGTGTATCCTGTCTACCTCGACACTAACGTCATGGCGGGGCGTACCGGAAACTATACTGATGGTCGCTTCGACGGAATCGTCTACCTAGAAGCTACCAGGGAAAACGGTTTCGTCCCCCAGCTTCCTCAACAGAAAGTGGATCTGATTTACATCTGTTTTCCAAACAACCCAACCGGTTCTACCGCTACCAGGGAAGAATTGAAAACATGGGTGGACTACGCACGGGATAACAAGGCACTGATTCTTTTTGATGCTGCCTATGAATCCTTTATACGCGACAACAGTCTGCCAAAGTCAATCTATGAAGTGGAGGGCGCCCGTGAGGTCGCCATCGAATTCCGAAGCTTCTCCAAAAGCGCAGGTTTCACAGGTACCCGCTGTGCCTACACCGTTGTCCCCAAGGATTGTCGCGCATTTGATGCCCAGGGACACAGCCAGAGTCTTCACAGCCTCTGGAACCGCAGGCATTGCACCAAATTCAATGGTGTTTCCTACCCGGTTCAACGCGCTGCCGAGGCGGTGTACAGCGATGAAGGAAAGGCGCAGACGGCTGAGCTTATCAGCTATTATCTCCGTAATGCCGACCTCATCCGCAGGGAAATAGAAGCACTTGGCTACACTTATGACGGGGGCAGAAACTCGCCCTATATCTGGGTAGACGGCCAAAGAGACAGCTGGAGTTTCTTCGATATGCTGCTCAACAAAGCCGGTGTCGTCTGTACCCCGGGTGCCGGTTTCGGCAGCTGCGGCGAGGGGTATATCAGAATCTCCGCCTTCAACAGCTATGAAAATGTCAAAGAGGCGATGGCCAGAATCGCCCGGCAGTTACAATAACTTCCTGCCCCAAAAATATCTTCTGAGGTACAGACACCGGCCTGTCAATGAACACAATACACACAGGCAGGCCGGCACGTTCACGTATCTTCTAATCTTGCCGGTTTGAAGTACATTTTCTTTTCTGTCCCTTGAAGTTCGTTGTAACCGACAGACCACCTCTTGCCAATCCAATCGACCACGTCTTCCACCAGCCTCTCGGGAGCCGAGGCGCCTGCGGTAATACCAATTGCATATTTGTCCTCCAGCCACTCTCTGCGAATATCGCTACTGTCGTCGACGAGATAGGCCTCCACTCCGGAACGTATCGCCACCTCCTTTAATCGGTTGGAGTTGGAACTGTTCTTAGAACCGACAACGAGAATGACATCGCTTACTGCCGCCAGTCGCTTGACCGCATCCTGACGGTTCTGTGTTGCATAGCAGGTGTTGGTGCTTGAGCTTTCGATCCCTGGAAATCTCCTGAGAAGCACCGTATACATTTTGTCTATATCATCCTGGCTCAGGGTGGTTTGAGTCACGTAGGCACACTTTCGCGGGTTTCCCAGGTGCAGGTTTTCGGCCTCAGCCACGTTGGCAATGATATAGACGTCATTGTCAACCCTGCCGGCCGTGCCCTCTACCTCTGGATGATTATGATGGCCGAGAATGACTATGTCGTAATTTTTTCTATGGTACTTTTCGACGATCCGGTGAATGGAACTTACCAGAGGACAGGTAGCGTCGATGGTCTTCAGCCCAAGCTCTTCGGCCCGCTTTTCTATATCAACCGAAACACCATGGGCACTGAAAATACAGATTTCACCAGCGGGAATATCTTCGAGCTTCTCAACGAACACCGCTCCTTTCTCTTCGAGTTCAGCTATAACGTGACGGTTGTGCACTATTTCATGAAGGACATAGACCTTTCCGCCATAGGCATCGAGTGTATTCTCCACTGTTTCGATGGCGCGCACCACGCCGGCGCAAAAACCGCGTGGCGAAGCGACGATTATCTCTTTTTCCTTGTTGGCTTTCATCACCGAAGGGCTCTCTGACGTATATTTTCGCAGGGGGAAAATGAAAAAGCCGGCTTTCCCTGAGGAAAACCGGCTCGAGAAGAGTCTCTGGAGGTTAGTATCCTTTAATCTTATCTATTAATTCCGGCAGGAAAAGTGAAATCTGCGGAATATAGGTGATGCAGACCAGAAAAAACAGCAGAATGCACAACCAGGGCAGTGCCGCCTTGATAACCCAGCCGATACTGTTGCCCGTTATACCGGCGGTGACGAAAAGGTTGAGCCCAACCGGCGGAGTCAGCATTCCTATCTCCATGTTCACCACCATGATTATGCCGAGATGAATTGGATCTATTCCGAGTTCCAGGGCGATGGGAAAAAGAATGGGAGCCATGATCAGCAAAATGGCTGAAGGTTCCATAAAATTGCCGGCTATCAGCAGCAGTATGTTGACCACCACCAGAAACATCCAGGCAGTCAGTCCCCAGTCGAGGATAAGGGAAGCGATGGTATGCGGAATTCTCTCGGTTGTGAGCACATGGGCGAAAAGCATGGCATTGGCAATGATAAACAGCAGCATGATGCTCACTTTCGAGGCGTCGAGCACCACCTTTTGCACCTCTTTATTGGTAAAGCAACGTGGTACTGAAAGAGCTATCAGATAGGTATTTCTGGCGACCATGCTGGCCACCCCTTCCTTTTCCGTTCTCCAGGGCGTATTTTTCAGCGGGCCAACATCCCGGTATCCCCAGATAGCCACCATGAAGGCGTAAACCGCCGAAACGGCGGCTGCCTCGGTCGGACTGGCGACGCCGCCGTAGATCGATCCCAGAACGATGATAATCAGCATCAATCCGCCCGTAGCGCTGAAGCCCGAGATAAACACCTCGCGAAAACCGGCCCAGGGCTGACATGGAATTTTGCGTATTCTGGCAACAATATAAATGGCGATCATGAGCAGTAACCCCATCATCAGCCCTGGCAGGAAACCAGCCATAAACATCCTCGCGGCGGATACTTCCGTGGCTGCGGCGTAAACGAGCATGACGATGGAGGGTGGAATGAGAATCCCGAGAGTTCCGGCATTGGCGATGACACCGGCGGCGAAGCTTTCCGGGTAGCCCGCCCTGACCATACCGGCGATGACGATCGTGCCGATGGCGGCAACCGTTGCCGGCGATGAACCTGAAACGGCGGCAAAAATCATACAGGCGACGACCGAGGCCATGGCGATGCCGCCGTGCACATGGCCGACGATGCTCAAGGCAAAGCGTATTATACGCCTGGCGACACCTCCCGTGGAAAGAAAGGACGAGGAAAGAATGAAAAAAGGAATGGCAAGCAGTGTATAATGCTCTGAAACTGCTTCAAAGAGTTTCAAAGCTATGGATGCCAGGGAGTCATCGGAAAACATCAAAATGGTAGCTATACTTGACAATCCCAATGCCAGTGCAATGGGGGTTCCCAGGAGCATGCACCCAAAAAGAAGTATAAAAAGTGCGGCGGTGGTCATTTACTTTCCCCCCCTTTCAGTTCTGAAACGATCTTCATGCTGTCCTTGGCTTCATCTGCATGCTTAAAACCTTCGACTTCACCGGTTATGAGATCCTTGAGAAGGACAAGAAGCCGGATGGTGATCATGACGAAGCCAATTATCAGTATTGAATGGGCCTTCCATGCCTGGATATCGATGTCTTCGAGATAGATACCGATCGTCTTCATTTTCTTGAGATAGATGAAGCTGCCATAGAGAATCAGTCCCGCATAGATCAGGGACAGAGTGCAGGCGATGCCACTCAGCAATCGGCGACCGCCGGAGGGGAAGAGCATGACAAAGGCGTCCATGCCGATATGGCTGCCCATCTTGATACCGTATGAAGCACCGAACAGCACGAACCAGCCGGAGAGATGGAGGGTGAGTTCCTGCGTCCACATAAGGCCGGTTCCGAAACCAAAACGCATGACGACATCGGCAAAGACCAGCAGGGTGGTCGCCAGCAAAAGAAGTGAGATTACAACCTCTTCTGCGCGATTTAAAATGTGTAACATAATACAGAACCTCTTCTCGATACAGGTGAAGAGCCGGAGGGCCTTTCAAAAGAAAGACCCTCGCTGCTTCCGTCGACGGATTATCCGCCAATGCTATCCTCTGGGCCGGATCTCCAAGTTACATATTGGAATTATAGGCCGCATCAATGAGATCAGGACCGATATCCTCTTCAAACTCTTTCCATACCGGCTTCATGACCTCAACCCACTGCGAGCGTTCGGCGTCGGTGAGTTCGATGACTTCAGACCGTCCGGAGTCGATTATTCTCTGGCGATCGGCCTTGGCCTTCTGGTCAGCGACGTCGTTGCCGAACTTGATGGCTTCGTCAAGGGTAGCCTTGACTTCATTGCGGATATCGACCGGCAGACCAAGCCAGAATTCTTTCGAAGTTACGACCATATAATCCAACACACCATGGTTGGACTCGGTGATGTAGGGTTGAACCTCGAAGAATTTTTTGGAATAGATGTTTGACCAGGTATTTTCCTGTCCGTCAATGGCCTTGGTCTGCAGGAGTGTGAACACCTCAGAAAACGGCTTCTTCAACGGTACTGCATCCACAGCCTGGAACTGGGCGGCGAGGACATCAGAGGACATGATTCTGAATTTCTTGCCGGCGGCATCCTGAGGTACACGCAACGGCTCACTGGCGGAGAGCTGCTTCAGGCCGTTGTGGAGATAGCCGAGTCCGATGAGTCCTCTATCGCTTGTAGCATGCAGCAGTTTCTGTCCATCGGCGGACTGCTGAAAACGCTCGACAGCCGCCATATCCTTGAAAAGAAACGGCAGGTCATAGATCTGAAGACTTTTTGTATAGCGTTCAAACTTGGAAAGACTGGGAGCGGCCAGCTGCACGTCACCTAATAGCATGGCCTCAAGTACCTTATTGTCACCAAAGAGCTGGGAGTTCGGAAACACTTCCACCTTAACCTTTCCATCCAGGCGCTCTTTTATCATGTCTTTGAACTTATTGGCCATCTGGCCTTTCGGTGTATTTTCAGCAACGACATGCGAGAACTTGATGACGATCGGATCGTCGGCCGCGAATGCCGGACCGGCAAATACGGCTGCTGAAAATGCCAACGCTGCAAATGCAGAAGTTACTTTACGGAACATACCTTTCCTCCTCATATTGAGTGGTTAATTGTTGCAGAACAGGCAAAGCACCGTTCTGAACGTGGGTTTTGCCGTCAGCGGTACCGACGGAAAACAACAAAGAGTGATACTCCTTCTCTCCTTATCTCACCCATCAGGTGTGCAACAAATAGACCAATCTCAGACATAGACGTTATGTTTTTGATTTAACTTAGCATAATCCATGGGAGGCTGTTATTTTGTTACGACTATTTGGCGGGTTTCCACCCGTATGTGCATTTTCAAAGGGGGATTTCCACCAAAAGGCATCTCGGGGTCGTAGCTGCCGTCGATATCTTTCACGAGATTCGCGACTCTGCCTCCAAGGCGAAAATCGTTGGAGTATATTTATTATATTCATCTACTTATAGTCACTTTTATCAAGGCCGTATTTTCGCATTTTATCGTAAAGCGTCTTGCGTGGTATGGCCAGGGAATCCATGACATCTTTGATTGATCCATGACTGGAAACCAGTGCTTGCTCGATGAGACTACGTTCGAAATCCTCAACCTGCTGAGGAAGACTATGTTTTTCTTTGCTTTCTTCCCCTGAAAGCAAATGGTCTAATGACCAGCCACACTGGCTGCCAAGCAAAACGTATCGTTCTGCAAGATTGCGCAATTCCCTGACATTGCCGGGCCAAGAGTAGGACATCAGCGAGTTCATATGGTTAGGCCCTGGCAAGGGCACTTCCTGCTGATACCGATGGCCAGCGACGAGAAGAAAGTGATGAAACAGCAATGGTATATCTTCCCGGCGTTCTCTCAAGGGTGGAATTTCCAGATAAACGACATTGAGTCTGTAGTAAAGATCTTCACGAAACACACCTTCTTCGGCAGCCTTGAAAAGATCAATCTTGGAAGCTGCAACGACTCGCACATCCAAGGGAATGAGTTTGTTCGACCCCATCCTCTCCAAAGAACGTTCCTGCAGGACCCGCAGAAGATGAACCTGTACCTGAAGAGGCATGGATTCAATTTCATCGAGCAGGAGAGTCCCTCCATTGGCATGCTCGAATTTACCAATCCTTCTCTCCCGAGCATCGGTAAAGGCTCCGGCCTCATGACCAAAAAGGTCGCTTTCGATAATGGACTCGGACACGGCACCACAGTTAACAGCGACATAATTGTTGGTTCTCCGTTCACTCTGTTCATGCAGCGACCGGGCCACCAGTTCCTTGCCGGTACCAGTCTCGCCTAAAATGAGAACATCCGCCCCCGTGTTGGCTATCTGAGCAATGGTTGCCCTCAGCCTCATCATTGCCGGGGTTTTTCCTATTATTCGCGGGCCTGGAGTGGAGTGTGCCTCGAGTTCTCTTCTCAAAGTCCGATTCTCCAGGGTCAGCGCTCTTTTTTCCAAAGCCCGTTCCACGGTTTTCACCAACCGTTCGGCAGAATAAGGTTTTTCAATAAAGTCATAGGCGCCGTCGCGCATGGCCTGAACGGCCGTCGACACATCGCCGTGACCGGTAATAAGAATAACCGGCAGATCGGTATCTATTTTCTGCGTCTGTCTCAGGAACTCGAGACCATCCATCTTCGGCAGCCTTATATCGCAGATAAACACCCCGGGCCATTCCATGGAAAGATAAGGAAGAGCCTTTTCCGCGCATTCAACACAGGTTACATCCAGATCAGCCAATTCCAGAGTCTGCCTGTTTGCTTGACGAATATGCTTTTCGTCATCCACAAAAACCACTTTTTTACTCGTTTCCATCTGCCAACGCTTCCTCCAGGAAGAATTCAAGCCTGGCGCCCGTCTCATTTTTGCCGACCTGAATTGCTCCGTTCATGTCTTTGAGTATTCTCTCAGTAATAGTCAGCCCCAGTCCCAGCCCCTGGCCAGACTTTTTAGTCGTATAAAACGGTTCGAAAATGCGGGGGAGATGGTCGGGGTGTATTCCCGAACCACTATCTTCGACGGCTACCATGACCCCCTTCTTGCTCCTTTGGGCCGTTATAGATATATACCGTCTGGTCTGTTCTTCAAGGGCCTGAAGAGCATTGCCGATCAAGTTCACAAGGACCTGTTGCAGAAGAACGTTATTGGCTTTTACCTCAAGAGATTCCGGTTGAATGTCAACGCTAACAGCGACAGCAGCATTTTTCATTGAAGGTTTGAGTATTTCCAAGGCTCCGTCAATTACGCTATGCAGAGGGACAACCGACATCATGCCGCTGCTTTTTCGTGAAAAAAGTTTAAGCTGAATGCCAATTCGTGCCATCCTCTCGGTCAATTCGCTTATCTGGTCGAGATTCCATTTCACTTCTTCAACTCTATTCTTATTCAAGAAGAGCTTGCAGTTGTCGGTATAGCTTCTGATGGCTGCCAGAGGCTGGTTTAACTCATGATTGATGCCTGCCGACATTTGCCCTAAAGCCGCCAGTTTGGCAGCGTGCGTCAATTCCGAACGTGTCTTTTTCAGAGCCAGTTCCGCTTTTCTCCTGTCATCGACTTCCTGCCGCAGCAGTGCGTTTGTATGTGTCAATTCAGAGGTTCGTTCGTAAACCCGCACCTCGAGGCGTTCATTGGCATCCTCAAGAGCTTTGCGTGAATGTTCTTCAATTTTCTTCACCTCATTAAGCCGCAGCCTTCGCTGACGAAAAAGCAGATGTAAAAGACCGCCGAAGACAAAGACAGATGACAGCATGATATTGACGACGATGACCATCTTCTCGATGCCGTTGGTTTCCGAGAGAATCTGTACGCTCCATCCGGCATGCTCCATATAGCTACTCTGCAGAAGATAGGTGCGGGTCTTGAAACTGTCTTCGTCTTTGATCTTTATGAGCCGACCATAGGGTGTGAGGTTTTCTTCGACAATTTTGATGGGTGTGAGGGTGGCATTGGGATATCTTCTGCTCTCAACAATCCGTCGGTGTGTATCCTCCGCCAGCGGAAAGAGAGTCCTAAAACGCCAGTTGTGGTTGGTCGTAAAAAATATAACACCATCGGGATCGGTAACGAGAAAATCCTGCTTTCGGTGTCCCCAGGATTGTTCGACGGAGTCTATGCCGATTTTAATAACGAGGGCACCGAGAATCTCGCCCTTATGGCGGACAGGGTAGGCAAAATAGTAGCCGCGCCTGCTCGAAGTCGTGCCAAGAGCGAAATACCTTCCCAACTGTCCCTGCATGGCCTCCTGGAAATAAGGACGGTAGCTGAAATTACGTCCGACGAAGGGATGCGGTTCGTTCCAGTTGGATGCAGCTATCGTCAAGCCTTCCCTGTCCATCAAATAGGTGTCGGAGGCATCGCTGATGCTGTTGATAGTTTCCAGATATTTGTTCAGGGCATCGATCCTATCTCTGCCGCCGGGATTCATAAGATAATTGATTAATCGCTTATCGGTGGCGAGAAGCTCGGGCAGACTTTCATATTTTTCGAGAACGCCACGCAGGTAGGTAACGTGCAGTTCCAGGCGAATAACACCTTCATGAGAAAGCCCCTCCAGGCCTCTTTGGTAGGTGAACTTCGAAACATGGAAAAGAACAAGAATGATGAGGAAGAAAACGGCGAGAATATAGAGAGTGTAACCGGAACTCAGTTGTTTTCGAATTTTCATGCTGAGTGAAAAATGCAGATTATCGATGTTTACCTCTGATGTATCGATAAAAAGCAATCTGCAGGATGTTTTCCCGACCCTCAGCGCCATCCCTCTGCGCCGTCCCTCTGCGTTATGCTCTACCGACACCCTACCATAACTGATCACCGATAAAAGCGCTGTAAAGGAAACTTCCCGTCATGGAATTTTGTTTACTTTGCCAAAAGACTGTGCTAGTCAAGGGGGAGATTAGCCAAACAAAACAATGATTTCGGATATTCTATGTTACGATTGTGTTTTTCGCTGGTGGCTGCAACCGTTCTCTTCTGCGGTTGCGCCCCCACCGGCAATAAATATTACCCCGTGGGAAACAGTACTCCTCGTATCAGTTCACTCGGCTTTTACATCCTGCCGCCTCCAGGTGGGGACTGGTATGAAAAGCACCTCGACAACAGCCTCTATTATTTTAAGCGAACCAGGGGCACAAGCTACGCCTTAACCACCAAGGCAACCGAACTCATCTTTAGTAAATCCGATAATCACAGACAACAGATGCTGACCTATTTTCAGGCCCAGGAGCATCTGCTCGATTCACAGAAAAGATTCAGAAACCGCAGTTCATCCTGCAGGTTTATAACGCTTGCCGCCAGCAGCTGCCTACAGTACCAGTTTCGTTATGACGATTACGGCAACGAAAAAAAGGGTCCGCACCCCTATGTCGAAGTTTTCAAGAAAGGTATGATTTGCCGTCACCCACAGACTTCCGGTGTCGGCATTGACCTCAACTATAAAGAACAATCTTTTCCGCAAATGGAGTCAGCTTCCTATCGATACGAAGGCGAGCAATTCATCAGCAACCTGAATTTTTTTGTTCCGCCGGCCTACTGAAAAATAGCTCCTCCGACACAATGAAATCTCTCAAGCAGTATTACCCCCCATCCTATTTGAAAATGCCCGGACTTGCCGTATTGATGCGCATTGCATCAAGGCAGTGTTATTTCTTCTATCCTGGAATTCATCTCACTTCGACCCCAGCTTCTGTCATGGCATCTTTGACCTCGGCTATGGAGACTTCCCGACGGTGAAAAATTCCTGCAGCCAAGGCAGCCTCCACATCCGATTCAAGGAAAACCTCGACAAAATGAAGGGGGTCTCCGGCACCGCTTGAGGCGATAACCGGTATGGTAACAGCCTCTCGTACCTGGTGAATCAGTTCCAGATCAAAACCACTGTTGGTCCCGTCTTTGTCTATACAATTTAACAGGATCTCGCCGGCACCCATCGCTTCACAACTGCGGACCAATTCGACGACATCCAGATCCCTGCCCTCCCTGCCTCCCTTGACGGTACACTGGTACCAACAATATTCTTGTCCCTTAGGACCTCTGAAGCGTGTATTAATAGTATGGTGAGGGGTCTCCGTCGGCGAGTCAACATATATCCGACGGGGATCGACAGAAATCACCACCGCCTGGGCACCATAAACGTTTGAAATCTGTTCAATTGAACTTGTGCCGCTTTTTTTCCCCATCAGCAAATATTTCTCTGCAGCGTAGACGGCGTCGCTGCCGATCGAAACCTTATCAGCCCCGGAACGAAAATAGGAGGAGGCCACATCCAAAGAGGTATAGTGATTCCCCTCGCTATCAGTGAATTCCTGGATACCGCCGCCGATGGTCAAGGGAACAAAAACGTTTTCCGAGGTCCGCTCCAAGACTTCCAACATCGGTTGATCCTTCATGGGGAAGTCCCGAAAACCGGTAATATTGAGGAATGTAATTTCATCGGCTCCTTCCTCGTAATATCTGCGGGCCAGCTCCACAGGTTTACCGAGATTGCGCACCTCACCGCGGTCACGGACATCATACTGGTCGCCTTTGGTCACCACCAGATCACCATAATCGTTGGAGCGCACATCGAGACAGGCGATCACTCTTTTGGCGATGGCAGTGGTTTTCTTGCTGCTGGAAACTGTAGGTGCTGTGGCTACAGATTTATGGTTTTGCAGGAAATTTTTCAACAGCGCCAATCCAGTCTTACCGCTTTTCTCGGGGTGGAACTGAAAAGCATAAATATTGCCACGCTGTACAGAAGAGATGAACTCACAGCCATAGTCGGTGGTACTGAGAACCCATGTTCTGTTTTCATCTGTAATTTCTCCGTAGTAGGAATGCACAAAATAGAGCTTATCGTTTTCATAGCCAGCCAACAGAGCTGAGTCTTTGGCTACTTTGATACTGTTCCAGCCAATCTGCGGCACCGACAGTTCATGACCACTGAATTTTCGAACCATGCCGGGGACGACCCCGAGACCGGCTACCCCTGGGGCCTCCTCGCTGCCTTCGAACATGGTTTGCAGAGCCACGCAGATGCCAAGAAGTGGTTTGTCCTCATTGATCCTGCGAAGAAGCGGTTCCACATACCCCTTTTCCCGCAGCCGTTCCATAACCACTCCAAAATTGCCGACTCCTGGAAATATAATCTTTTCGGCGGTTACGATATCTTCCGGGGTGGCTACATCGTCGATATCGAAACCGAGCATTCTCACTGCATTCCTGACGCTACGTACATTACCGGCACCGTAATCCAGCATTTTTATCATTGCGTGTTTACCCTTTTGCTCATTGAAAGACTCCCTGCCGGTTGGCAGATATCTTTGACCCTGATGAACGTGATATTTCTCACCACCTCTCGTCGCGTGGTTGTGATTCGCTGAATATTGATGCGCAGCCTGATAGCGTTACCAGAAACATCTGTACCGCTCATCATGCGCATTACGGCGAAAACCAAAAAGGCCATTCCCTCATGGGATGGCCTTTTCGGTGTATCTTTTCTTTTCGAATAGAAGCTGATTGCCTCTGTTTCGATTGTACCTGTAGCAAATTCCTCGTATGCCTGAACCGTTTCGTCTTTTCAGACGTCAGATCTCTTCCCTACTGTTTCAGCGTATCGGTCCTGCGGCGTATGGGGCATTCACGAATGCCGAAGGCTCAGTTGATTGCTTCGGACAGTTTGCTGCCGGCTTTGAACTTGGCAACTTTTTTTGCTGGAATCTTAATGGTGTCACCTGTCTGCGGATTTCTTCCCTGGCGAGCATCGCGTTTGGAAACAGAGAAGGTTCCAAAACCGACCAAAGTCACTTTATCACTTTTTTTAAGTGCATCAGCTATTGCTGACAAAGCGCCGTTCAATGCTTTTTCTGCTGATGCTTTGCTGATGTCGGCAGCGCCAGCGATACTCTCAACCAATTCCTTTTTGTTCATGAATTCCTCCCTACTAAATCTTTCTAACTTAGCAACAGGCCTTTTGCGCTGTTCCCTTTCTCCTAGTGTATGATGCTTTACTCAAACTGCATCAGATTGTCAAAAGAAAAATACGATTATTTCTTCTTTTGGCAAAAGCTGAAAAAAGCCACAACCCTTTATAATCAGGCTTTTAGGTCGAAACAATTGGACACCTTAATGTAAACCTCAGCCATTATCAAGCACTAATTTGTCTCGAAGCCCCATTTTATCGAGTTCTCCGCAGATCACCTTCCGCTGAGATTGAGGAAAACGTCAACAAACCCTTCACTCCGACACAGGTTGGTTATCATTTTTCTATTGTGAACACTTGATATTTTGAGAAAATCCTGCTGGCGTACTTCAAGAAACACCCCCAGTTCACTGGGTCGGGCACGGCATCCCTGAAAGCCCATCACCTCAAGTTGTCCTTCAATTCTTTTGACCCTGTTGAGATCGCTATCGTCAATCTTGGGTAAATATCCCAAACGGGTTGCCAGGCATGAATTCGAGGGCAGATTATAGTGCGTAAGTCCGAAGGACTTCGCCAGAAAGCGTATCTCTTTCTTGCCGATTCCCACCTGCTCCAGAGGGGCATGCACCTGCAGTTCTTCAAGGACGGCATGGCCAGGCCGGTGCTCCTGACGATCATCGACATTTGTACCATCGAGCAGCACTGAAATGTCTTCCTGCACCAGGTGTTCCCGAAAAAGAGTGTAGGTCTTCTTTTTACAATAATAACATCGAGCGCTATCATTGTTGACGAAATCGGACCAGCTCAGGGGGTCAAGATCAATGAGCTTCAGCCTGGCCACTGTTTGAAAATTCCGGCTAAAAAGTTTTTCGATGTCCGTTATACCCCGATTCAGCAACGAGCGGCCATGAAGGGCGATGACATTGCGTTTTCCCAACACTTCACCAGCGGCGTGCAGCAGCAAAGAAGAGTCAATACCGCCTGAAAAGGCCACGCCCACCCGCTCATAGGACCTGATGAGACCTGTGAGATTGTCGTACTTCTGCATAACCGGCATAATCATAGCGATATTATCCGACTCCGGGAAGAGTCTCGGCTGGTCTATTGAGAAGAAAGCGACCGTCAGAAATCCACATTTTGAGCGTTTCGGCAATCTCCCGTGCCTTTACCATGGAGGAAAGCGGAGCAGTCTGCACCTCCTTACCGTTGACTATTATGGTTCCCGACTTGAGCTGATGGTAACTCACCTCACCGTAATCACGGGCAATACCATTGGTATAGTCGTAACCGTAGTCGACCACCTGGGTAAACAGATCCTTATCAGAAACACCGGTATACAGAGCCATTTCAGCATTAAGAATAGGTATGGGTATACCCAGACCCACGGCCAGTGTATTGCCGTATCCGAGAATTGAAAGACCTCGAAGCCACTCAGCAGACATCTGCTTCAGATCCCCCTGCACCATCAGAGTACCAGCAGGTTTTTTCGGCGCACCGTTGGTGGTCCGTTCAACAGTGGGATTATGCTGGGTTCCATTCCAGGTGACATACCCGACACCTCCTCCCAGGAAAATCCTCGTGCCTATGCCAATCGTACGATAATAGGGGTCATTGAAAAGAGGGCTCAATTCGCCGGCGCTGCAGTAGTTGGCATTCTGTCCGTTACGTTTGAGCATTCCCATGTAGGTGTATACGGTCTTATCCGTCAGATTGACGGCACAGTTATAATTCTGATAGCCGTTTCGGGGGTTGCAGAGAAGAGCGTAGGGTAAGTCCTCCAAGCCAACATGTTTTTTGAGCTTTCTTGCATTATAGCAATCAGTGCCGTAGGCCTTTGCCTCAAGATAGATCCTTTCCCCCCGGAGGAGATCTTCAATGACGTGGCCGCCACCGTATTTGAACTCACCCGGATAGATTTTATTAAGCGGGTCGTCCTCTGCAGGTTCGGTGGCGCCGAGAAAGGCATCCACGGCGGCCAAGCCCGCATATCCTGGAACTTTATTAAACCAGACGCGAGAAGTTTTTATGGTTGGTACCATCTGCCCGATATTGAAAAAAGCTCCGGAAGAACACATCGGGGCAAAAGTGCCGGTGGTGACGACATCAATTTTCTCTGCCGCCTGTTCGGGGCCATTTTTTCGGACAATTTCAACCATTTCCTCAGCGGTGACGACCACAGCCTCTCCGGCCTGTATCTTGGCATTAATCTCTTCGTATGTCTTAGCCATTCCTTTCTTTTCGTTCTCCCTCTGTAGGCGGTATTTTCTTCTTCTTTTCGGTGCTTGTTTATGGCGATGTAGGCAGACAGCTTACTCCAGCTCAGCAATTTTTCCAATACCTTCTACTCTTTTAAATCTTGACAGGCCATATTCTATCCCATAAGTTTCTACATCGCCGCCAAATCCAGGGGTTTCATCCTCTTCACACTAACAGGTATAGCCATGACCGTTGACCCCAACGAGGGTATTACTGAAATACGCAATAAAATCGACTCACTAGACGCGAATGTCGTTACCCTCCTCAAAGAAAGGCTCAAACTCGCCAAAGAGATTGGCAGACTCAAGGATGAAGGCAAACGGGCCAAATGGGATCCCTTACGCGAACGTCGGATATACGACAAACTTATCACATTAAACCAGGGAATCTTTCCCGAGGATTCTCTCAAGTCGATTTTCCATGAGATCATAACAAGCTGCAGACTTTCTCAGAAAAAAGCCGAAGTCGCCTACCTCGGTCCGGAAGCGACTTTTACCCATCTCGCCGGGGTCAAATATTTTGGCCACTCTGCAGATTATCTGGCCATGGAGTCCATTGACGACGTCTTTTCCAATGTTGAAAAGGGTCGTACTACTTTTGGCATCGTTCCCGTAGAAAATTCCATTGAAGGAGCGGTGTACTCCACTCTCGATTCTTTTATGCAGTACACGGTCAAAATCTGCGGAGAGGTCCGACTTGCCATAAGCCACAATCTCGTCTGTCGTTCAGGCGATATCGAAGACATCCAGACGGTGGCCTCTCATGCCCAGCCCCTGGCGCAATGCAGGCAGTGGTTGAGAAAAAACATGCCCACGGTGCCGACGTTGCCGGTATTCTCCACGGGAGCGGCGGCGCAGATGGCCGCCAACAACCCCAATATTGGCGCCATTGCCTCCTCGCTCGCCATCAAGACCTATGAACTGCAGGTGGTTGTACGTGGCATCGAAGACTACAGTGGCAACACTACCCGTTTTCTGGTTATCGGCAAACAAAGTCCAGGCAGGAGCGGCGCAGACCGCACCTCGCTGCTACTCGGTCTCATGGACAGACCGGGGGCTCTCAATGATATACTCACGGCTCTATCCGAGGAAAACATCAACCTGGCCAAGATCGAATCGCGACCGGTCAAAGGCAAGCAGTGGAAATATCAGTTTTTCATCGACATGCTCGGTCACATTGAAGATGAAACCGTCAGGTCCGGCTGCGAAAAACTCAAGCAGCTCTGCTCCTATTATGAATGGCTGGGTTCCTATCCCAGCGCAGAAGAATCTTCCTCGGAAACCTGATTAAGCCAAGAACATCCCATTGCCGCCTATAAACACCCATCTACGTCCTGTCTGACCGGATCGTCTTCCCAGCGCCAATGGCAGTGCATGAACGATAGAAGCGTTATCAGCTCCTGTTTTCCTGCAGTACCAGAAAACGTCAGAAGCCGGTATGGGGAGAGTTCGGGAACCTCGTCGAACTCTACTATGATTGACTTTACCCGTTATCGCATATATAGTGCCAAATCTTATCCGGACAGCTTCTCAGTCAGGACAGATGGTCATTTTACAGCGGTTTTCACGTAAATACTCATGTTAATTCTCGGAATTGAAAGTTCCTGCGACGATACCGCAGCAGCGGTGCTGGAAAATGGTCGCCGACTGCTTTCCAACGTCGTCAGCAGTCAGGATGAAATACACAGCCGTTTTGGCGGCGTCGTCCCGGAACTGGCATCACGCAATCATCTCGAATCCATAGAACCTGTCGTCAGCCTCGCTCTCGATACAGCAGGGGTGGGCCTCAAAGATATCGATCTCATCGCCGCAACACAGGGCCCCGGTCTCATAGGTTCTTTGCTCGTTGGTTTTTCTTACGCCAAGGCCCTATCGTATGCTACCGCCACGCCCTATATCGGCGTTGATCACATGACAGGGCACCTGCTTTCGGTTTTTCTTGAAGAACATACACCAGCTTTCCCCTATATCGCCCTCATTGTCTCCGGCGGCACGACCTCTATCCTGCTCTGCTGCGGATATACTGATTTCAGGCTGCTTGGAAGAACCCGCGACGACGCTGCGGGGGAGGCCTTCGACAAGGTAGCGAAAATGCTCAACCTTGGCTACCCGGGTGGTCCGGCTGTCGCCCAATTGGCAGAACGAGGCAATCCACAAGCGTATCGCTTTCCCAGAGCCTGGCTTGAGGAGGGGTCTCTGGATTTCAGTTTCAGCGGTCTGAAAACGGCGGTTTTGAACCGCTATCAGTCGTCGACCGCTATCGAAGAAGAGACTAAGGCTAATATCTGTGCTTCTTTTGAAGAGGCTGTTGTCGAGGTCCTGGTTGCCAAAACACTGCACGCAGCGGAGAAGCATGATGTCTCCACCATAGTTCTGGGAGGAGGGGTTTCGGCAAACGCACGGTTGCGTCGAAAAATGCTCAAGGCCTGCAATGCCGGAGGCTTACAGCTTTTCTTTCCGCACCCTTCCCTGTGTACCGATAACGGAGCCATGATCGCTCTGGCAGGATATCATCACTATCTTGCCAGCAACATATCTCTCTCCTACGAAGCTGATGTCTTTTCACGGTCGAAACTCGAGTAAGGCGGTCGATGAAGTTTTTCCGGCTCGGCAGATATTATTACATCAAATTCAAACGATTGAAAGGGGATCCACACTCTTTAGCGTTGGGTACTGCTGTCGGTGTTTTTATCGGCATCACACCGACAATCCCCTTCCACACTGTCATCATTCTATGCGTAGCGATGCTAACCCGCTCTTCGGCAATTGCTGCAATATTATCGAGTTGGCTGGTCTGTAATCCCCTGACCTACCTTCCCATTTATTATTTTTCAATGGTAGTCGGTAACTTCATCACTCCCTTTGAACTCAACTGGGTGCGGATAAAAAAAGTGATCACCACTCTGACATCAGACCAACCACTATTCCAATCTATCCATGATATTGGTGGATTAGGCCTTGAGGTCA
The DNA here is from genome assembly GCA_937132035.1 of uncultured Desulfobulbaceae bacterium. Taxonomy (GTDB): domain Bacteria; phylum Desulfobacterota; class Desulfobulbia; order Desulfobulbales; family Desulfocapsaceae; genus Desulfopila_A. The sequence continues at coordinate 21,806 of CAKZOA010000106.1, forward strand.
TAATCGTCATGGTTTTTGGCGGCATTGTTCTGGCCGCTCCGTTTGCCATAGCGAGCTACTACTTTTCTCTTCATCTGTTTGTCAGAATTCGAAGAAAAACGCTACACAACACCTTAAAAATCAATCGCTGATGCGTGTATTTTGAGATACCGCCAGTAGTACTCTCCTGCAGACATGAGCAAAAACGCAACCAAAAAGATCTTGTTAGACCATCGGCTTGCTCCCAAAAAGCGGTTCGGTCAGAATTTTCTTGTGCATCGCCGCACTGCAGAAGCCATTGTTGCCTGTGCAGAGCTTAACAGCGGTGATACCGTCATCGAGGTCGGCGTCGGCCTCGGCGCTCTTACCACGGTGCTGGCCGAAAAGGTCAAAAATGTTATAGGCATTGAAATTGACAGTGGTATCGTGCGAATGCACCAGGAGGAAAAACTTCTCTCCGACAATGTCAGTCTCATTCACGACGACATCCTTGCAACAGACTTCGAAGAGTTGGTACAGCGAAGCGGTGGACCTCTCAAGATAATGGCCAATCTCCCCTATTCCATCTCCAACCCGTTCATTTTCAAACTCGTCGAAAATCGGCAGTATCTCGACTGGGCCGTCGTCATGCTGCAAAAAGAAGTGGCACAGAGGCTGATGGCCAAACCGGCAACGAAAGAATACGGAATTCCCACCGTTCTTCTGGGGGCATGCGCTCGTATACAAAAAATCAAAACCCTTAAGCCGCATGAGTTCCACCCGCAGCCGAAAGTTGATTCTGTGGTAGTCCGTATAGATTTTTCTGCCGGCAGGCACATTCATGGCCGCCTGTCGACGCCAAACTTCAACATGCTTCAGAAGGTGGTGAGGGCATGTTTTTCCAAACGGCGAAAAACGCTCCTCAACAACCTCGCTTCCGCCTCAATGTGGTCTGGCTCGGCAGAAGAAAAACCAAGCAGAGAAGATATAACCGCAGCCATACATGATGCCGGACTGTCTGCTGAAATACGGGCCGAAACCATGACCCTGCAGCAGTTTGCAGCGCTTGCCGATACCATTAACAAGATGTGACCACCATTCCATTCTTTTCCCAAGAAGTACTCAGAGGACTGGAAAGGCCTCACTGTCATTTACTCAGCTTCACTCGTCGGTATTTTTTTTCTCGTCTCCACTATCCGTTTCCTGGCCCTCATTCAGTTGGCCAAGGCCTGGCAGTGGTAATGTTCTGATTTGCTCCTGCTTGTTTTCCAAACCTGAAGCTTCCACTACCCGCCGGACCACACGCATGGAAACACGCTTGCCCTTAGCGCTGGCTCCTTTGATCAGATAGTCGTTGAAATCTATTTCGACAATATTGGATTTGGCCCGTGGTGATGGCATGAGACTAACCCTGGCATATTTATCATTCCCTATCAGCAAAAGAAGAATCTTCGACCTCTTATGGCGGTCAAAAAGGGAGTACTCCTTTTCCAGGATAAACTTCGGCGTCATGAAACGCTTAACATAGGATACGTTTTCCTGGCCGTCCCGGTACACGATATTAAAGCACTGGTCTTTTTCCACCGTTCCAAACCATTCCAGATCATGGCCGACAAAAAGCTTGTCCGTTACCGGGATAACCTTATACATGCCATCGCTGAAAATAAGCAAAAGCTTGTCATATTCGGAACAATGAACGACAATATCGCTTTTTTCGTCTTCAACTTTGAGTCCCGAGCCGAGAAAGCCGGTATTTCTGTTGTAGACCATGGTAAGATTGGAAAGCGCGACTTTACGGATGCTTACCTCAGTGAACTCGGTGAGCTCCGTTTGCCGTTGTTGGTTCTTGCCATATTTCTGCAGCAGCCGGTCTATATAGGTAACGGTATAGCCGATTGTATCCTTGAGGCTTGTTTTGACAGCCTTGATATCTTTATTGATGGCATTGATTTCCTTTTGCTGCCGGTCAATATCATATCTGGATATGCGTTTAATCCGAATTTCCAGCAACCTTTCGATATCTTCTCGGGAAACCTCGCGAACGAGTTCGTCCTTATAAGGAAGCAGCGATTCTTCGATGGTCTTGAGTATGCCTTTGTAGCTCTTCTCTTCTTCAATGCGTTTGTAGAGACGTTCCTCTATGAATATTTGCTCCAGCTTGCGGGCATGCAGTTTTTCAAGGAGACGGTTCAACTCTATTTCAAGCTCTCTGGTCAGATCTGCGACCAGTTTATCGGTATTGTGGCGTAGCACTTCCGAGACGCTGCTTATCTCAGGAATCTCATCCTTGATCAGGGTCAGGTTGGGGCTTATCGGCACTTCGCAATCGGTAAAAGCGTAGAGGGCTTTAATGGTATCATTGGCATATATGCCCCGGGCCAGTTTTATCTCGATCTCAACCTCTTCAGCGGTATAGTCGCTGATAGAGGAGATTTTCAGCTTGCCGCTTTTGGCCGCCTTCTCAATGGAATCGATGAGCGATTCCGTCGTGGTTGTATAGGGGATCTCACGGATAACTATGGTTTTCTCATTGACTTCTTCAATTCTCGCCCTGCAGCGCAGTCTGCCGTTGCCGTCTTCGTACTGGCTGACATCGAGGAGACCTTTCTTGATAAAGTCTGGATAAATTTGAAAGCCTTCACCTCGTAAAACAGCTTTCTGGGCCTCCAGCAATTCCTGGAAATTGTGGGGCATTATTTTCGTTGCCATGCCCACGGCTATCCCTTCTGCACCAAGCAGCAGGAGCATAGGGACTTTAGCGGGCAGCGAAACCGGTTCCATCATCCTGCCGTCATAGGATTCCTCGTATTCGGTCAGATCCTTGTTGAACAAAACCTCTTTGGCCAGAGGGGTCAGTCGGCACTCTATGTAACGGGCCGCCGACGCTTCATCCCCAGTGTATATATTTCCGAAGTTGCCCTGGGTCTCGATAAGAAATCCCTTGTTGGCAAGATTTACCAACGCAGCAAAAATGGAAGCATCTCCGTGGGGATGTAGCTTCATAGTCTCGCCGACGACATTGGCAACCTTGTGAAAGCGCCCATCATCCATGTTGTACAGGGTCTGCAGAATTCGACGCTGGACCGGCTTGAAACCGTCGTCAATATCGGGAATCGCCCTTTCACGGACTACATATGAGGTATATTCGAGAAAATTCTCGTCGAAGAGTTTGTGCAGTTTACCGTATGGTGTATACAAAGAGTGATCGAAAGTCATATATTATCTGTGATACCATCCTCGGGTTTCATTTTTTTATTGATTCATTGAGAAACCAACCATATTCAGATGTTAATACTGCCCTTTACCTTGAGTCTGCCCCATATGCCCGGGACGGTGCGGGAGGACTCCCCTGGATGGGATTTTGGCGTCTCTCAAAGATAGTGCCGGGATGGTTGCAACAACCTGTGACTGTTCCCCTGCCAGTCAATAGAGCGCCCTCAAGCCATTGTTCCTCAGACTGGCTGCGTATCACGTCGGTTACACTGACGAACAATCAGACCAGGTGCTCCATTATGTACCGTTTCCGGTCCGGCGTATTTTTTCCCATATAAAAAGTGAGCACCTTCGCCACTTCCGAGACCGAATCCATGGTCACATTCCGCAATCTGATATCGGTTCCGATAAACTGTTTGAATTCACGCGGGGAGATCTCTCCCAGTCCCTTGAAGCGCGTCGTCTCCACGTTTTTGCTCACTTTTCCCCGTCCCTTTAATTTGCGTGTTGCTGCACTTTTTTCTTTTTCCGAATAACAATAGATTGTCTCCTGCTTATTGCGCACACGAAAAATGGGTGTTTCAAGGATATAAATATGACCGAGTTTAACCAGTGGTTCGAAGTAATGCAGAAAAAAGGTCAGCAGAAGATTGCGGATATGCAGTCCATCGACGTCGGCATCGGTGGCGAGGATAACTTTGTCGAAGCGGAGGTTGGAGATGGAGTCCTCGATATCAAGGGCTCGCATAAGTGAGTACATCTCCTCATTTTTATACAGCAGCGCAAGCTTTTGCCCGTAGACATTCATGGGCTTGCCCTTCAGCGAAAATACAGCCTGGGTCATCGGATCGCGCGAGGATACAATCGAACCGGCGGCAGACTGTCCTTCGGTGATGAAAATCATATTCTCCCGACCTTCGCCGGAAGGCTTGTCTTTGGCGGGATGATATTTGCAGTCTTTCAGCTGGGATATTTTCAGGGCGACTTTCTTGGCCTTGGCCCTGGCTTCTTTGCGTACACTCTGCAGTTCCTTGCGCACCTTTTCGTTGCGCAGAATCTTGTCAATAAGTATCTCCGCCGCTTCGGTATCTTTATAGAGCGAACTGGAAACGGCATTTTTCACCGTATTGACAATCCATGAACGAACTTCGGTGTTGCCGAGCTTGTTTTTGGTCTGCGACTCGAACACCGGTTCCTTGATCTTAATGGCAAGAGTGCCGACAACACCGTCCCGGACGTCTTTGCTGACGAATTTTTTATTGGAATACTCATTGATGCCCTTGAGCAACCCTTCGCGAAAGGCGCTGAGGTGAGTTCCGCCCTCACTGGTATAGGTACCGTTGACAAAGGTATAATAGGTATCACCATAGGAGTCGGTATGGGACAGGGCAAATTCAAGCGTGGCATCCTTATAATAAATCGGTGTATACAGCTCACCGCCATCCAGTTCCTTCTCAAGCAGATCAAGCAGCCCCTTGCTGGAATGAAAACACTCTTTATTGAGATACAACTTCAAGCCGGCATTAAGGTAGGCATATCTCCACAACCGCTTGGTAATAAAATCCAGATCGAAGGAATACTCTGGAAACAACTGGGGATCCGGCACAAATTCCATGAGAGTGCCGTCTTTCTCAGAGCTTTCTCCTTCATTTTCCTCAATAAGTTTTCCACGCTCAAAAAGAGCAGATGCAAATCTGCCGTCACGGTAGGCCGTCGCTGTGAATTTTTTTGAAAGGGCGTTGACGGCTTTGGTTCCAACGCCATTGAGGCCTACGGAAAACTGGAAGACATCAGTGTTGTATTTGGCGCCGGTGTTGATAGTCGAAACACAATCGACAATCTTCCCCAGGGGGATTCCCCTGCCGAAATCGCGAACACGTACCTCACCATCTTCGGTGATAGTGATGTTTATCCTTTTACCGGCTCCCATGATAAACTCGTCGACGGCATTATCAACAACCTCTTTGAGCAGAACATAGATGCCGTCATCCTGGTGACTGCCGTCTCCAAGACGGCCGATGTACATTCCCGGTCTTTTGCGTATATGCTCAAGAGAACTAAGGGTTTTGATCTTGCTTTCGTCGTATATACCTGCGGATACACTCATTTTTTACCCATATATACTACATGGAGATTTGAAGTTTCAAAGGTGCCAAATACTATTGTATTTAATGTTTTTTATCAACATTTCTCTCATGACACTCGAAGATAAAGCCGAGTTCCGCCAGACAGCATCCACCACACAATATACGCATCCATGCCAGGCCAGCAGGTATCTTTCGCGGCGGAATCCTATTGTCAATCGCCCTTATCCAAGGCCGTGCAGCCAGCATGCACAAAAACTATCGACAAGGGCAGGACGACAGCTGTAAAACTATTGTATACACTTAGCCTGCATTCATATTTTTGAGATGCTCAACCATTTCTCCCTTGTTGCTTGTCTCTTTATTCTGTATTGTCTTCAGCTGTTTCTACCATCCATATTGTAGGAAAACTATCTTTTGCAGTCCAACAGCATGCGCTTGAGAAAAAACAGACCCTTACTGCTTTACAGCTATCTTGCCACGGAAATGCTGGCACCGTTTTTTGCAAGCTTCATCATCATCAACGGTATTTTCTTTCTGGTCAAGCTCATCCCCTTTCTCGATATAATTCTCGAATACGAGATCACTTTCGTCGATTTTGTCAGATCGTTCTCGTATCTTTTTCCAAATATGCTCCATTACTCCATTCCTATGGCGGCAATGATGGGCATAATCATCGGCTTTACCAGACTTTCCAACGATGCCGAAATTTTGGCCTTCAAGGCCTGCGGTATGAGCCTGTATCATTTTCTTCCTCCGGTTCTCTTCGTTTCCCTGGTGATATCGAGTATCACGGCCTACATATCCATTAATCTCATTCCCGCAGGCGAGGTCGCCATAAAGCAGCTCTTTTATCAGTTGACCAAAGAAAAAATTGACAAGGGCATCAAGGAAAAGGAGTTCAC
>CAKZOA010000107.1 GCA_937132035.1 uncultured Desulfobulbaceae bacterium
TAGCTATGTCCTCACAAGATGTGGTTTAAGGGTTATCAGATAATATGGATGGTGCATTTCTGTCAGTTCGTTTTTCGTCATCCGGCACCAGGCGGGAAGCTCCATCGGTGCGCCCGGATCCCTTGAAATGACAAGTATTCTAAAACCTGGTTTTTGATCCCTGATGTAGAGATGCAGGTTGACAATAACCCTTCCACAGGTCTCGTCACCGCCGTCGAACTCATCATCAAATGACCAGTCAGGGGTTTTGGCGGTTGCACTGGCAGGCGTTGCGCCGCCGGCTGACAAGGGTGATGAGTTTGCTGCTCGTGTCATTGAAATATGTTCTCTCACGTTGATGTATACTTTACGTTTCCACCCATTTTTACTGTGCAGTTCCGTAAGAAAGGTATATTTGAAATCACATAACATTTTGGCACACACTCAATTGGTCGTTATGTGGATTTCATCTCTGACTCAGCACAGAACAGGACAAGAATAGGGTAATATTACCGATATGACAAACAGGAAAAACCTATCTTGTGCGCTGAATGTATAGTGATATTAAATAATCCGGGGAAGGTGTCTGAGAGATGTGATTGTGACTTCAGACATTAATGGATATATCAACTGACAATATCGATCAAAGTTGTGTGTTGAATGATGTGCTTGTTCTTGATGGTCTAGAGGCGGAAGGATGTGATGACTACCGGAAATAACCGTATCGTTCACATCAGCTTGAACTTCTCAGGAAGAGGCGGGATGGATCTTTTCTCGGGTGTCCAGCGGCCTGGACGACTGCTGTGGTCTCTCCTCAGGAATGGGTTCATGACGTACCGTGAAAAGATCTCTTCCGATCCGCTGCTCGTTGAAATTACGTGGCACACAAATACAAAACTTTACGAATTTAGTAGTTGGGAGGTGGAAAATTGCAGGAAAAGCGTATTTATCCAAATAAAGTAACTGATTCCCCCTGAAAGTCAGCCTAGCCAATTATACGAGACAGGGGTGCTCTTTTCACGGGCGTCTGCAGCCTGGACGGCTGCAGTCGAGCCCCCAGGGATGGGTTCATGGCGTACCGGGAAAAGAGTATCCCTGTCTCAGACCGAGTTGCTGAGAATAAGGGGTAATCAAAAATAAATTATAGCAATCCATAAGACTGGCCCCAGGCAGAGGAAATATTCTCCCGACTGTATACATAACCTGTGCAATATGTATTGGAATGGTGGAGTGAAAAAAAGCGGCTTAGCCTGGTGCCACAGTTGTATTGTGGCACCCGCATGTTCTGCCGCCGTTTTTCATGGGCACTTTGATGAGAATCTTAGTTGAAAGAACCAGGACCTCAAACCAGCTTTCGGGGAATCACCGAGTGCCAGCTCCGGCTGTAGATCCGGCTCTCTCCTTCGTAGGCGTCCAGGTCGGCCCGCAGGTGGAAATTGGTTTCATTTGAGGTGAGAAGCGTGCGTGTGACCGTTCGCACCTGCCAGTCGCCTCGGGCAAATTTTCGCTCCCAGCGGGTTTCTCCCGCCAGCGAATCATATGTATTGCCGCGAAACGTATAGGTCTCCAGGGTGCGGCAGCTGATCTCCAGATCGATGTCGTCGTAGCGTGTGGTGCCGGTGTCGAGCACCACTTCCAGCTTGGAGATGTCTCTTTTAAGATCACGGATAACCCGCCACTCCTCTTCTCCCGGCTTGAGGAGAGTGACGGCCAGCGGTTCTGCAGCCTCGGGCTCTTCAAACGGGCGAAGGGTATCGTCGCTCGGCCGAGGAGTGCGCGTGGGTAGAACAAAGCGGCTGAGGCCGCTATAAATACTGAGTTGCACCGGCCGGGGCGGCGGCCAGGCCAGGGGCCAGTAGCTGGTGGAAATAGAGAGTCGAAGGCGGTGGCCTGCGGGAAACCGCTGGGCGACTCCGTTGAGCTGCACCTGCACCTGGTACTGTTTTCCGGGCTCAAGAGGTTGCGGCTCCTCATGACTCTCCCGATGAGTCAGATTCAGTAGGCCGTAGGTGACGCGGGTGGCCTTGTCGTCCGGTGAAACGTCGGAAAGCCGGACCGCAACCATGGCCACCGGCTCATTGGATGACAGCGTCAGCTCCACCTGCGGACTTCCGAAAATTTCGATGTCTTCCTCGAGATAGTCGCTTTCGAAAACCAGGGCGCCGCCGTCCTCCTGCCGCTGGTCATGCGGCAGATCCGGTGGAGCCTGGTAGCTGCACCACTTGCCGGCGAAAAGGCCGATACTCAAAGGAGACTGAATGAAAAGCGGCTGCTCGGGGATGTCTTCCGACGCTGGGGCAAGACGCCACTTGTCCAGGATAAAGGGCATTTCCCGAATACCATCACTCGGCCAGTCGGATTCGGCGATCCACCGGCCGGGCCGCTCGTTGTAGCTGGCAGTGGGCGGCACGCTGTCCTGCATCCAGACCCGGAACATCGGCTCGTCTTCCACCCCGTTTTCAATCCCTTTGAGCCAGCGGTCCCACCAGCTTCGCACCTCCTGAAGAAAACCGATTGCCGGCCCGGGCACCCCCTGGTGGGGATACTTGTGGC
>CAKZOA010000108.1 GCA_937132035.1 uncultured Desulfobulbaceae bacterium
AGAGATGGAGATCGAGCGTATCAATCAGGACAAGCTCGACGAGCTTGCCAGCCTTCGACGTGGTATATGTTTGGAAATAGGCGATATTATCGATGGAAGGACCGCCAAGGCAGACATTGTCGCCAAAGACGGTACGCTCTTGATCAAACTCGGCAAGAAAATAGATGGATCTTTGGCGCCACAGGTTGGTTTTCACGAGTTGAAAAGCATAGATTTCTCCGAAAAGTCAAAGTACACCGAGCAGGTTGAGGCCATCTATGAGCGCTATGAAAACCAGTCGCGGCTGATACGTGAACGCTACGACGGTATCATCGACCGTATGAAAAAAGGTGATGACCTTCCTCCTGGTGTCGTCAAAATGGTCAAGGTATACGTTGCCACCAAGCGCAAGCTTTCTGTCGGCGACAAGATGGCAGGTCGTCACGGCAACAAGGGTGTGGTGTCGAGATTGCTTCCCGAAGAGGACATGCCCTTTTTCGCCGATGGGAAAACCGTCGATATCGTTCTCAATCCCCTTGGGGTTCCATCGCGTATGAACGTTGGTCAGGTGCTCGAGACCCATCTCGGTTTTGCCGCGAGAAAACTGGGTGAACAGCTTGAAAAGCTTGTGCAGCAGAAGGCCACCGAGGCCATTAAGGAGAAACTTGCCAAGGTCTATTCCAAAGAGGAGTATGAAGCTATCGTTGAGGGCAAGAACGATGACGATATTATCAGCTGGGCCTGGAGGCACAAGGACGGCCTGCATATGAGCACTCCGGTGTTCGATGGCGCTCAGGAGAGCAGCATCCGTTCCCTGCTCGTTGAAGCCGGTGTCGATGAGGTTGGCCAGAGCAGGCTCTACGACGGTCTCAGCGGAGAGCCATTCGACAACATGGTCACCGTCGGTGTTATGTATATGCTTAAACTCCATCACCTGGTAGACAACAAGATTCATGCCCGCTCCACGGGTCCCTACTCCCTGGTGACCCAGCAGCCACTTGGCGGCAAAGCCCAGTTTGGCGGCCAGCGTCTGGGTGAGATGGAGGTCTGGGCCATGGAAGCCTACGGAGCCGCCTATACCCTCAAGGAATTCCTCACCGCCAAATCCGATGATGTCGAGGGGAGAACGACGATGTATGAGCGCATCGTCAAAGGCAACAATTTCCTAACCACCGGCTTGCCGGAATCGTTCCATGTTCTGGTCAAAGAACTTCAAGGTCTTTGTTTGAACATGGAGCTTATTGAAGAATAGAGGTATCTCCCGCCTGGTTTTTACCGGGCGGTTGTGCATATATCCCTTTGGGGGCATAATCTCTTCATGTCTGGTTGCAGGACCAGGCGTATGAAACAAAACGAAGAAGAGGTGATTACGTGGAAGAGCTATTTAATTTTTTTCAAAAGCCAAAATCTCCGATTAAGTTTAAGAATGTCAAGATAAGCCTTGCTTCGCCCGAGAAGATCATGGATTGGTCCCATGGTGAGGTGAAGAAGCCGGAGACAATAAATTATAGAACATTCAAGCCTGAACGAGATGGGCTCTTCTGCGCCAAGATTTTCGGTCCGGTAAAGGATTTCGAATGCAACTGCGGCAAGTACAAGCGCATGAAGCACCGCGGCGTAGTCTGCGAGAAATGCGGTGTCGAGGTTATCCAGTCCAAGGTCAGACGAGAAAGGCTTGGCCATATCAAACTCGCGGCCCCGGTTGCGCATATATGGTTCCTGAAATCGCTGCCAAGCAAAATTGGTGCGGTTCTCGATATGACATTGAAACAGCTCGAAAAAATTCTGTACTTCGAGCAGTACGCCGTCGTCGAGTCGGATGTTGAGGAAATACCGGTCGGAACCCTTTTCAACGAGGAAAAATATCGTAAGGCCCGTGATGACTATCCCGGTCAATTTCGGGTTGGAATCGGTGCCGAGGCCATCAGAGACCTCCTTGAATCGAAAAATTTGATCGAGCTCTCCAAGGAGCTTCGCGCCGAAATGTCGGCTACCAATTCGCAAACCAAAAGACAAAAGCTTGGTAAACGGTTGTTTGTGGTCGAAGCTTTTCGCGACTCCGGCAACAAGCCGGAATGGATGGTCCTGGAAATTATTCCAGTCTTGCCGCCTGATCTGCGGCCACTCGTCCCACTGGAAGGGGGGCGTTTTGCCACTTCCGATCTCAACGATCTCTACAGAAGGGTGATTAACCGTAACAACAGGCTCAAGAGGCTGCTGGAACTGGACGCGCCAGATATCATCATCCGTAACGAGAAACGTATGCTTCAGGAGGCCGTCGACGTGCTTTTCGACAACGGCCGCCGCGGTCGGGTGATTACCGGTGCCAACAAACGCCCACTGAAGTCGCTGGCCGACATGCTGAAGGGCAAGCAGGGCCGGTTTCGTCAGAACCTTCTAGGCAAGCGAGTCGATTACTCGGGCCGTTCGGTGATTGTCGTTGGTCCCCACCTTCGTCTGCACCAGTGCGGTATTCCCAAGAAGATGGCACTGGAGCTTTTCAAACCATTTATCTATAACAAGCTTGAGAGCAGAGGCTACGTCACCACCATCAAGAGTGCCAGGAAGATGGTGGAAAAAGGCACCAAGGAGGTCTGGGACGTACTCGATGAGGTGGTCACCGAGTATCCGGTGATCCTCAACCGTGCTCCGACTCTTCACCGTCTCGGCATGCAGGCCTTCGAGGCAGTGCTCATTGAGGGCAAGGCCATTCAGCTGCACCCGCTGGTGTGCATGGCCTTTAACGCCGACTTCGACGGCGACCAGATGGCCGTGCATGTGCCGCTGTCCGTTGAAGCCCAGGTCGAGGCGCGGGTGTTGATGATGTCCACCAACAACATCCTCTCACCTGCCAACGGTGAGCCTATCATCATTCCCTCGCAGGATATCGTGCTCGGTCTTTACTACATGACCCGGGATCGGATCAATGCCAGGGGCGAGGGCAAGGTTTTCGCCGATGCCAAGGAGGCCCGCATAGCCTACGACCATGGAGTCGTCGATCTGCAGGCCAAGGTTAAGGTGCGCAAGCACGGGGAGATCATCGATACCACCATAGGCCGTATCATCCTTGGAGAATTGTTGCCTGACTCTATCCCCTTTGCCGAGATTAACAAGGTGATGAGCAAAAAGGCGCTGGCCAAACTCATCGATTTTACCTATCGGCATGCCGGCACCAAGGATACCGTCATACTTGCCGACCGGCTCAAGGATACGGGCTACGAATACGCCACCCGTGCCGGAATATCAATCTGTATCAATGATATGAAGATTCCCCTCAAAAAGGAGGATCTTGTCGAGAGCGCTGAAAAACAGGTTGTCGAGGTCGAGCAGCAGTACAACGACGGTCTTATCACTTCCGGCGAAAAGTATAATAAGGTGGTCGATATATGGTCGAAAGTGACGGAGGAAGTGGCCAACGAGATGATGGATGAGATCAAGGTCGACTATTTCCGCGACAAGGACAACAATGTCGTTGAGGCGCCCAGTTTCAACTCCATATTCATCATGGCCGACTCCGGTGCCAGGGGGTCACGTGATCAGATTCGCCAGCTCGCCGGTATGCGCGGACTTATGGCCAAGCCTTCCGGGGCCATTATCGAGACACCGATCAAAGCCAACTTCCGCGAAGGTCTCGACGTACTCGAGTACTTTATCTCCACCCACGGTGCCCGGAAGGGTCTTGCCGATACGGCGCTGAAAACTGCCAACTCCGGGTACCTGACCAGGAGGCTGGTCGATGTCGCTCAGGAATCGACGATCATCGAAAAAGACTGTAACACGCTTGACGGTATTGTTGCTGAACCGCTGCTCGACGGCGGTGAAATCATCGTCCCTCTCGGAGACAGGATACTTGGCCGGGTGGCACTCGATGACATCGTCGATCCTTATACCGATGAGGTAATCGTTGCCGAGGGTCAGGAGATCACCGAGGATATCGTCACCCAAATAGACAATGCCGGCATCGACCGGGTGCTTATTCGTTCTGTGCTCACCTGTCGTTCACGGCGGGGCGTCTGTGCTCTGTGCTATGGACGGGATCTCGGCAGAGGACATATGGTCAACAAGGGAGAGGCCATCGGTGTCATCGCCGCTCAGTCCATTGGTGAACCGGGCACCCAGCTGACCATGCGGACCTTCCATATCGGTGGTACTGCCAGTCGATCCGTCGAGCAGGCCGAGCTCCGCACCCAGCGAGGCGGGACGGTTTCTTTCAGGAACCTCCACTCCGTCGTCAATGACCAGGGCATCAAGATTGTAATGAACCGCAATGCTGAAATCGTCATCATGGATGATCTCGGACGCGACCGCGAGAAGTTCAAGGTCAACTATGGTGCACAGATTCTGGTACAGGAGAAGGAAGAGGTTGAAGCCGGAACCATTCTCGCCGACTGGGATGCCTATACCATCCCCATCGTTACCGAGGTGGGCGGCATCATCAAATATGGTGACGTACTTGAGGGCGTCAGTATGCAGGAGAAGGTTGACGCCGTCACCGGCAAATCTTCGAAGGTGATCATCCACAGCAGTGGAAGCGCCCAGCTCACACCCCGGGTAACCGTTAAGAACGAACGGGGGAAGACGCTTAAACTCCCCAACTCGGAAGTATATGCCCGCTACAGTCTGCCGGTTGGTTCCATTATCTCGGTCAGTGAGGGAGATGAGATTAAACCAGGTGCCGTAGTCGGTAAAATTCCACGGGAATCCTCCAAGACCAAGGATATCACCGGTGGTCTGCCACGCGTTGCCGAACTCTTCGAGGTGCGCAAACCCAAGGAACCGTCGATAATTACTGAGATCGACGGTCGAGTGAGCTTCGGCAAGGAACTCAAGGGCAAACGCAGGATCGTCGTCACCCCTGAGCACGGTGAGCCGCAGGAGTATTTGATCCCGAAGTCAAAGCATCTCATCGTCCATGAAGGTGATTATGTTCAGGCCGGTGAACCACTGATGGAAGGTACTATTGTTCCCAACGACATCCTTAAGGTTCTGGGTGTCAAGGAACTGGCCAAGTTCCTTGTCAACGAGATTCAGGAGGTCTACAGGCTTCAGGGTGTGCGTATCAATGACAAGCACATTGAGGTCATCGTCCGGCAGATGTTGCGTCGGGTCATGATAACCGCTTCCGGCGACTCGAAGTTCATGATAGGCGAACAGGTTGAATGGTGGAAGTTTGAAGAAGAACGCGATCAGCTCTTTGACAAGGGGCTCAATCCGCCCGTTGGCGAACCGCTGCTTTTAGGAGTGACCAAGGCGTCCTTGTCGACGGAGAGTTTTATATCAGCGGCTTCCTTTCAGGAAACCACCAAGGTGCTCACCAACGCCGCCATGGCGGGCAGGATCGACGAACTGGCCGGACTCAAGGAAAATGTCATCATGGGACGGCTTATATCCGCGGGAACAGGTCTGGACCCGAATGTGTGAGAGGGAAATAGACAGAGAAGGGTTGTTTTTATTCTTGACAGTGAAGTTTCGATGAGGTAAGTATGTCTTCTTTCGTGCTGCGATCAGCGCGGATCATGAGACTGTGTTTCGTCGGAAATACTTATTTAAGGTGAATCGAACAGGAGCAGTAGAGACGATGCCAACTATTAACCAACTTGTAAGGCAGGGAAGGAAAAAAATCGTCAAGAAGACGAACACCCCGGCCTTGAAAGGATCACCTCAGAAAAGGGGGGTGTGTGTCAGAGTTTATACCACAACCCCGAAAAAGCCGAACTCAGCCCTGAGAAAAGTGGCCAGAGTCAGGCTGACCAATGGTATTGAGGTTACGTCGTATATTCCTGGAATCGGACATAATCTTCAGGAGCACTCCGTTGTCTTGATAAGAGGCGGCAGGGTCAAGGATCTTCCCGGCGTCCGCTATCATATCGTTCGCGGAACCTTGGATACCTTGGGTGTTTCCGATAGACGTCAGGGTCGATCTAAATATGGTGCCAAGCGTCCTGCCTAGGGCCGGACGGTGTTAAAAGAGGAAAACAATGTCGCGAAGAAGATTGATAGAAAAACGACCGATTGATCCTGATCCACGATATAATAGCGTGCTGGTGAGCAAGTTCACCAATGGACTCATGGAGAGGGGGAAAAAGAGCCTGGCCCAGCGTATATTTTACGATGCCATGGATATCGTCTCTGTAAAAATAACGGAAGAGGATCCTCTCACCGTCTTTGAGGAGGCCATGGAAAAGGTACGGCCCAGGGTTGAAGTTAAGTCGCGAAGGGTGGGTGGCGCAACATATCAGGTACCTATGGAGGTCCGGCAGACCAGGCGCAACGCCTTGGCAATTCGCTGGATCATAGGATTTGCTCAATCCCGCTCCGGCAGGTCGATGGCCGACAAACTTGCCGCCGAACTGCTCGACGCCTACAACAATCGAGGGGCTGCTGTAAAAAAACGTGATGATACGCATAGAATGGCCGAAGCCAACAAGGCGTTTGCGCATTATCGCTGGTAACAGCTGAGGGCAATATGCCCTGGTGGGCAGACGTCACGAAAAGTAAACTTCAAGGAAATGACTGATGGCTGCCCGCAAGGATTTGAAGGTAGTGCGCAATATTGGCATTATGGCCCATATTGACGCTGGCAAGACAACGACAACCGAACGGATTTTATATTACACAGGCCGGTCATACAAGATCGGCGAGGTTCATAACGGCAACGCCGTAATGGACTGGATGGAAGCAGAGCAACAACGGGGGATAACCATCACCTCCGCGGCAACGACCTGCTTCTGGGAAGATCATAAAATCAATATTATAGACACCCCGGGGCACGTCGACTTCACCGTCGAGGTGGAACGGAGCCTGAGGGTGCTCGACGGAGTCATAGGCGTGTTTTGTGCTGTCGGCGGAGTGGAGCCGCAGTCAGAGACCGTCTGGCGCCAGGCGGATAAATATCACATTCCGCGCATTGCCTTCGTCAACAAGATG
This sequence comes from uncultured Desulfobulbaceae bacterium, assembly GCA_937132035.1. Classification (GTDB taxonomy): domain Bacteria; phylum Desulfobacterota; class Desulfobulbia; order Desulfobulbales; family Desulfocapsaceae; genus Desulfopila_A. Next base: position 6,907 of record CAKZOA010000108.1, read on the forward strand.
GATCGTACTGGTGCAGACTTCGATAGGTGTCTGCAGATGATGGTCAAAAAGCTCGGCGCCAATCCGGTGGCCGTGCAGATCCCGGTCGGCAAAGAAGCCGGGTTTGCTGGAATACTCGATTTAATCGAAGAGAGAATGCTCGAATTCAGCGAGCAGTCTCTTGGCCAGGAAGTCGTCGTACGAGACATTCCTGCCGAACACAGAGAAACATTCTCGGCCGCACGTATGGCACTCCTCGAGAAGTTGGCCGACTTCGATGAGGGGGTCATGGAAAAATATTTGGAAGATACCCACGTATCTGCGTCTGAGATATATACTGTTCTTCGAAAGGCCACGCTCAACCTGGAATTGGTTCCGGTTTTCTGCGGCAGCGCTTTCAAGAACAAAGGCATACAGCCTCTTTTGAATGGAGTGGTTCGTTACCTGCCGTCGCCGCTGGATGTTGCCAGCATTGATGGGCTGGACAAGGACGGAGAGATCATTCACAGGCAGGCAAGCCCCGATTTGCCGTTTTGCGGGCTGGTCTTCAAGCTGATGAGCGCCTCCTTCGTCGAACACCTGGCCTTCATACGCGTTTATTCAGGCGTG
>CAKZOA010000109.1 GCA_937132035.1 uncultured Desulfobulbaceae bacterium
GGCTGCGGATCGTCGACGAGCAGGGCACGTCGCTGCGCGGGTCGCTGCGCTTCGCCGACGAGACGGGCGCGTCGCTGAGCGTCGAGGGCTCGCCGAACGCGTCGTCGAGGCGGTTCTGGCGCTGTTGCGCAAACGCCATGAGACCATCTCCGAAATCAACCGACACAGCGAACTGGCACGCATATCCAAAACCTATTCCCAGGAAAGGTTCGAGGAATATACAGCCTTATGCAACCAGACTGTACCTGAGGATTTCCTGGAACACATGCCTTACGCATCTTTCGCCGACCGGGAAAGGTACTTGAACGGTCTGATAATCCGCATGAAAAGAGCCCATATCGACCTTGTCAAAGACCGCAAAAAAGCCACAACCCTGCAGCCGCATATCAGCAACCTGGCCCAGCTCAAAAAGCGCAGCGACGACGTATCCCCGGCTTGCCATGAACTCGCGGGCCACTATGAAAAAATGATTGACGAGATGCGGATTTCTCTTTTTGCTCCGGAATTGAAAACTGCTTTTCCGGTTTCAGAGAAAAAGCTGCGAGGTCTCTGGCAGGAGATTCAAAGAGAATGGTAACGTATCAACGCTTCCGAACATCGTTTTTCTACAAGGAGGACTGAAACATATCATGAAAAAGGTAGTCATAGGGCTGCTGCTGGCAATGGTCTCGCTCTTACTCATGCATGGTAATCTTCCACTTATCGGTCTACCGGCATTTATTGTCGGCATCTTTCTGATGATGCACAGGAAAAGGGAATAGACCGTTTCGACACACTCCCGGGTATAATGTTTTTTTTCTGCTGAGTGCATTGTCGAGGCATCAAGCGTTGGGAACACTTCTCCCGCAAGCCCAGGGGTGCGGAGAGGATTGACACTCCTGAGGCACCCGTAGTGTGTAAAATCACATGATCAATTCATGAATCAACACACTATGCACGGATATCGTGATTGTTCACGAAATATCTGAGCTGGGGAGAAAGCGCAGACTATAGGGGGGCTGGTGATTCCGGCATGCACGTGGAGAGACGGCCAAAGACCGTTTCCCGAAAAAAATGGATGATGGCGTGACGACGCCCAAGCATTTTCAATTGTTCGGGGATAAGATCGGAGCCGCGCATTTTGATAAGCGACATTTTATACTCTATATGGGAGGCCAGACGATTGTCCAGATACCAGGCATAGGTCAGTCCCATGAGGACGCCCGGTGGAGTGAATCCTTCACTGCCATTAATAAGCCGGGTATACTGCCTGGTGTCAGCCGACGACCTGTTCATGCGGGCGAGGTGTAGATATATATCGAGTTGCTCGTCGCTGAAAAAGGATTGAAGCTCCGCGCCCTGCCGTAGATGGATATGGTATATCTTTCCCACCGTTTCCGGTCCGACCGTGACCTTCTCCACATACTTGCGCTCAGCATAGTCTCCCAAAAGGGATTGTCCCAGAGCTATGAGAAAGGCAACTTCCAGTTTGTTTATATCAAAGAGCTGATCGGTGCGTATCTTTATCTTCCTGTCCGCAGGATCAAAAAAAGAATAGACCTTGTCCCAGGCCTGGTCTCTGCTCCACTGCTCCTTGTCGATGCCGACAACACCCTGAACGCAGTAGAGATGGTCAATGGTGATATCCTGATGTTTCCAGATAACCTCGACGATAGCTTCTCTGAGCGTAGCGATATGTTTTTCGGTTATATTCGGCGTGAAGCATTCAATGGCAAGCTGTTCTATATACCCTTCGAGCAAACGGTATTTTTTCGACGGCAGGACGATCCTTCTGTCGTCGCCTGCCGGTGGTGATACCGGTGTCCGCTCGGAGGAAAAGGTCTGCTCCTCCAGGCTCTCGATACTGCGGTGCATCTGCAGATCAGTGGCCTTGTAAACGGTTTTCACC
>CAKZOA010000110.1 GCA_937132035.1 uncultured Desulfobulbaceae bacterium
GTCATGTGCAAAGCGGTGCCGGTTTTCTCTCCTCCATGTTTCATACGCCCTGGGCCCGCAGGGAAGAAAAAGATATTCGCACCAAATCCTTGGAACTGCTCGATCTCCTCGACATTGCCGAGTGCGCCGATGTCGAGGCCACCAGTCTGGCCTTTGGCCAGCAGCGGGCTGTGGAGCTGGCACGGGCTCTCGCTCTGGAACCGGAACTTATTCTGCTCGATGAGCCTGCTGCGGGACTTAATATTTACGAAACCGCCGAGGTGGGCAGGTTGATTTCCAGGATTCGGGATCTGGGCATCACCGTTTTGCTGGTGGAACACGACATGTCGCTGGTCATGGACATCTCCGATGAAATCATCGTGCTGAGCTTTGGCGAGAAGATCGCCGAAGGGTTGCCCGCGGAGATTCAGAATGACCCGGAAGTTATAAAAATTTATCTAGGCGAATAGACGCGGCGTCCATGGCGGAGTCATTTACCCCACTCACGGCTCAACTGGAAAAAGTGGTATGCTGAAGATACGAAATCTTGAATCCGGCTATGGCAAGCTAAAGGTTCTCAAACATATTTCCATGCACGTCGACAGCGGCGAGATCGTCACTATCATCGGCGCCAACGGCGCCGGCAAGACGACGCTGCTTTCCACTATATCCGGGCTGATCAAGGCCGGCTACGGTGAGATGAGCTTCAAAGGCCAGGATATTATCGGTCTTTCGCCTTCGAGACTGCCGGCCATGGGCTGTGTTATGGTTCCCGAGGGACGCCAGGTGTTCGCCACCATGACTGTTGAGGAAAATTTGATTCTTGGCGGACACGTCATTCAGAAGCAGGGCCGCAGGGGATTGGATGAGCTTTTGCAGCACCAGTACGCCCTTTTTCCAATTCTTAGGGAACGGCGAAACCAGCTGGCGGGGACATTGTCGGGCGGCGAACAGCAGATGCTGGCCATGGGCAGAGCGCTGATGTCAAAGCCGTCCCTGGTGATGATGGACGAGCCTTCAACGGGGCTGGCGCCGCTGATCGTCAAGGAGATATTCCAGATAATCGGCAGGCTGCGCGATGAGGGCAATACCGTTCTGTTGGTGGAACAAAACGCCAGGGCGGCGCTTTCCATCGCCGACCGCGGGTATGTCCTGGAAACCGGCAAGGTGATCGTTCAGGGGGCGGCCGAGGATCTGCTGGCCAACAGTGATGTTCAGCGGGCATATCTGGGACGAGAGAAAAGAGAAGAGTAGCGCTCTTCAGGCGACAGCGGCTGCCGGGAGTCTTCTGATATGCAGATGGCCCAGGGACAGGCCAAGACCGAAGGACTATTACCTTTTACGAAATATGGGAAAAACACTATGATCTGGGAGAAGAAAGAGGAATGCATGTCTCGTGAGGACCTCGAGCAGCTGCAGCTGGAGAGGCTGCAGTCCACCGTCTATAGAGTCGGGACCCATGTGCCTTTTTATCGCCGCAAGTTCAACGAATTGAAGCTGGAATACGATCGCATCAGCTCGCTCGACGATCTGCAGAGACTGCCCTTTACCCTGAAACAGGATCTACGCGACAACTACCCCTATGGCCTTTTTGCCGTACCGCTGCGGGAGGTCGTCCGGGTGCACTCTTCTTCCGGAACGACGGGGATGGCCACCGTGGTCGGTTATTCACACAACGATATCAAGACATGGTCGAATCTGGTGGCGCGCATTCTCTGCGGCGCCGGCGTCACCCATGACGATGTTATCCAGATTGCCTTCGGCTACGGTCTTTTCACCGGCGGTTTCGGTCTGCACTACGGCGCCGAGCGTCTCGGCGCTTCGGTCATTCCCATCTCGGCGGGCAATACCAAACGGCAGATTCAGATCATGCAGGATTTCAAAACCACGGCGCTGGTCTGCACCCCATCGTATGCCCTGAAAATGGCCGATGTCATGATGGATTCGGGCATCAACCCCCATGGGCTCTCTCTTCGTTACGGCCTGTTCGGGGCGGAGCCGTGGTCGGAATCGATGCGTCGGGAGATTAATGAACGGTTGGGCATTCGAGCAAGCGATAACTACGGTCTCTCCGAGGTCATGGGACCGGGGGTTGCCGGAGAGTGCGAAGAGTGCAACGGCCTGCACATCAATGAGGACCATTTTCTTGTCGAGGTGCTCGATCCGGAGACGCTGGAACCGGTGGCGCCGGGCGAAGTTGGTGAGCTGGTGATTACCACTCTGACCAAGGAGGCATTTCCGGTCATCCGCTACCGTACGCGTGATCTCACCCGGCTGCTGACCGAGCCCTGCCCCTGCGGCCGTACCATGCACCGTATGAGCAGGATTATGGGCCGAACCGACGATATGCTTATCATCAAGGGGGTTAACGTCTTTCCCACCCAGATCGAATCCATTCTTTTCGATATTGAGGGCACCGAACCGCATTATCAACTGATCGTCGATCGTGAAAATAACGAGGATAAGCTGACGGTGATGGTCGAGGTGGTCGAATCGATGTTCTTCGATGAAATGAAAAAGCAGCGCGGCATAGTTGATTTGATAAAGAAAAAGATGGCATCGGAGCTGGGCATAGGCGTTGAAATAAAGCTGGTGGAGGAGCGTAGCCTGGAACGCTTCGACGGCAAGGGCAGCCGGGTCATTGATAAACGCAGACTCTAGTCTTAGAGTGTGCCTTCAAGGGTCGCCATCCTGAAAAAATACAGAAAAAACAGGAAGACGGCGGCTGAATCCGGAAATGACCTACAAAGGATAATGACATGCGAGCACACAACCGCGCCGCCGATGAGATGCGGCCTCTGAGTGTTGAGAGAAATGTTCAGCCCAATGCCGAGGCCTCCGTTCTCATCAAACTCGGCAATACCCATGTGATCTGTGCCGTCAGCGTTGAAGAGAAGGTCCCTTCCTTTCTCGCAGGCAGCTCCAGCGGGTGGATCACCGCCGAGTATGGCATGCTGCCGGGCGCCACCTCTACGCGCTACAGAAGGGAGAGCAGCACTGGCAGGTCCGGCAGGACCTTGGAGATCCAGCGCCTCATAGGCCGCAGCCTGCGGATGATGGTGGATTTGACGGCATTGGGAGAGCGGACCCTGCGCGTCGACTGCGATGTCATCAATGCCGACGGCGGTACCAGAACCGCAGCTATCACCGGAGCGGCGATCGCCGTGCGCAACGCTATAGGGGCGATGGCGGCCGAGTCCCGCATCGCTGCACTGCCGGCAATGGTGCCGGTGGCCGCCGTTTCGGCGGGAATCGTTGACGGCCGGGCCATGCTTGATCTCGACTACCTCGAGGATTCGCGGGCGGACTGTGACGCCAATTTTGTCATGACCGCCGATGGCCGGTGGGTGGAGATCCAATCCACCGCCGAGGGTTCGCCGTTTTCCCTGGACTCATTTGTGGAGCTCACCGAGCTTGCCCGCCGGGGAGGCAGGATGCTCTTCGATCTCTGGTAGGCCGCAGCGCTGGGAACGTGAGTGTATGGCGGCAATAATATGGCAGCAGAGAAAAGACGTATAGCAGGCACCAGAGAGTGGGCCGTTGCCGAAATAGACTGCTGCGCTGGCTGTTCGCATGGTTGCAGATACTGCTATGCCCGGTACAGAGAGGTCGTCGCCACGGGCCGGATTGCACCGGAGCAGTGGCCGAAGCCTGCAATCCGCGGCGGTGATGTGGAGAGGGACTACCCACTCTACGATGGTCAGGTGATGTTTCCGGCCAACCATGATATCCAGCCGGAGATCGTCGATGACTGCATTGTTGTGCTCCAGAAACTGGTAGCAGCGGGCAACAAGGTGCTGGTCGTCTCCAAGCCCCATCTCCAGTGCATTGATAAGATCTGTCGCATTCTGCGCTCCAATCGCGAGCAGATACTCTTCCGCTTCTCGATCACCGCCGGCGATGACGATATCCTGCGGTTCTGGGAACCGGGGGCGCCGTGCTTTTGCGAACGGCTGGCCAGTCTCCGTCACGCATATGCGCAGGGCTACGCCACCTCCGTTAGTATTGAGCCTATGCTGGACAGTGAGAACATCGTCTCTCTGGTGGCGGCGTGTGCGCCCCATGTCAGCCACTCCATCTGGATAGGCAAAATGAACAAGACGGAGCAGCGGGTCTGCTGCGAGGATGAGGAAACACCGGTACGGCTGCAGCGCCTGCGACAGGGACAGACGGATGCAAAGATTCGTGATATATATAGCCGGCTGAAGGACAACCCGCTGGTACGATGGAAGGAATCGATAAAAGAGGTCGTGCAGTTGAAGCTTGCGGAGAAACCGGGAGAGGACAGGTAAAACAATGCGCAGAAAACAGTGTCAGATAACCAAGGGGGAAATGATCGAAGAAATACTCGGCCGCGCCAGAATCGGCCGGCTGGCCACCATCGGTGAGGATGGTTTTCCCTATATCACGCCGGTCAATTTCGTCTGGTGGAACGATTCAATCTATTTTCACTGTGCCCGTGAAGGTGAAAAAATCGATAATATCACCAGGAACAACCGTGTCTGCTTCGAAATCGACATTCCTTTATCCTATCTGGGCGTGGGGTACGACGAAAACCGACCCACCTGCCATGTTCACCAGTTTTACCACTGCGTCATAATCCGCGGCAGGGCCCAATTCATCGACGACATCGAAGAGAAGGTGGCTTCGCTCAACGCGCTAGTCAGCGTCCACGAAAACGGCGGCCCCTTCACTCCCCTGCGGGAGGATACCAGGGAGGTCGGCCTGTGTACCGTGGTTGCTGTGCGGGTGGATTCGCTTTCGGCGAAAAGCGATCTGGGGCAGAAGATGAAGAAAGAACTACGCCTGCAGGCAGCCAGCTATCTACGAAAACGCGGTCTAGCCGGCGATATCGAAGCAGCCAGACTCATGGGAGAAAACGATGGATGAAATGCTGCGAAGGATTCTCACCTCAAGGGTCTACGAGGCTGCCATTGAAACGCCCCTGGAGGTGGCCGAGGGACTTTCCGCCAGCCTCGACAACCGCATCCTGCTCAAGCGCGAGGACCAGCAGCCCGTTTTCAGTTTCAAGATCAGAGGGGCCTACAACAGGATTGCGCATCTGAGCAGGGAAGAACGAGCTCGCGGGGTACTGGCTGCCTCGGCAGGGAACCATGCCCAGGGCGTGGCCTTCTCCGCCCGCAAACTGCAGATTCGTGCTCGTATTGTCATGCCCGAGACCACGCCGCAGATCAAGGTCGATGCCGTCAAGCATTTTGGCGGCGAGGTGGTTCTTCACGGCGCCAGCTACTCAGAGGCTGCCGAGCATGCAGAGCAACTGGTCAGGCAGCAGGGAATGGTCTTCATTCATCCCTTCGATGATCCCCTGGTCATCGCCGGTCAAGGCACCGTTGCCGATGAAATTCTCCGTCAGAACCCTGGTGAACTCGATGCCATTTTCGTCCCGATAGGCGGAGGCGGACTGATCGCCGGTATAGCCTCCTATATAAAAAACCTCCGTCCCGAAGTGCGTATCATAGGGGTAGAACCGACTGACAGCGACGCCATGGCCAGATCTCTGGAGTGCGGCGAGCGGGTTACCCTCGGGACACCGGGTATCTTTGCTGATGGCGTCGCCGTCAAAAAGGTGGGCAGCCTCACCTTTGAGTTGTGCAGGAAATATGTCGATGGCATCATTCGGGTGAGCACGGATGAGCTCTGCGGCGCTATTAAAGCCGTCTATCAGGCTACCCGTTCAATTGTCGAACCGGCAGGGGCGCTGGCCATGGCGGGCATTCAGAAGCATATCCGTACCTGCCAATGCCGGGGCCAGACGTTTATCGGCGTCAACTCCGGCGCCAACATGAACTTCGAGCGTCTGCGCTATGTGGCCGAAAGGACACTGATAGGCGAGCAGCTTGAAGCGCTTTTCGCCGTGTCCATCCCGGAAAAACCCGGCAGCTTAAAGCAATTCTGTCATGATCTGGTAGGCGAGAGAAACATCACGGAGTTCAATTACAGGCTCTCGGACCGTAATCGGGCCCAGATCTTCGTCGGCATTTCCATTCGCAGCGATGAGGAGCGCCGCAGCTTCGGCAGTCAGCTCCGCAAGGCCGGGTATGAGAACCGGGACCTTACCGATGATGATCTGGCCAAGAATCACATTCGCTACATGGTGGGAGGCCGCTCGACGGCGGTGAAAAACGAACGCATCTTTCGGTTCTGGTTTCCCGAGACTCCAGGGGCGCTGGCCAGATTCCTCGACGCCACCCGCGGCAGCAGAAATATCTCACTCTTTCATTACCGCATGCAGGGAGGGGATTACGGCCGGGTTCTCATCGGCTTCGAGTTTCCCGAAGGAGATGATGTTGATCTTCAGAAACGGCTCGACGCTTTAGGCTACCGTTATCGGGAAGAAACCGATAACCCCGTCTATTCTCTTTTCCTCTAAAGAGAAGCCCGGCATCTCACCCTGGCAATCACGCGCTGCAACACAGTCGCCGGAGAGCTCACCTCCCCAGTAGCGGATCTGTGCAGTACGGCGGGCGTTAACCACTCCGTGTGAATTTAAACTACTGGTGAAAAAATGGATGTGAATAATCAGCATGTTGAAAATCCATGGGAAAAGCTTTCGGAGCTGATCCAGCTAAATGATGCCGGGCAGATCATCGCCTTCTTCGAGAGCATCAACCCTGCAGATACCGCGCTCGCCGTTTCTCGCCTGAAGGCTGCCGAACAGACAGAGCTGATGATGCTCCTCCAGCCGCAGGACGCCGCTGAAGTTCTTGAGGACTTTTCCGATACCCTGGCGGGCGATATCATAGGCGAGCTGCCGCCGGAACAGGCGGCCTCAATCCTCGAAGAGCTCGACAGCGACCACGTAGCCGATCTGCTCGGAGAACTTGACGAAGACGAAGTCAACTCCATTATCGAGGAGATGGCCCCGGAAGATGCCAGAGAAGCGCGCAGCCTGCTCCAGTATGCGCCCGATTCCGCAGGCGGTTTGATGATCTATGAGTATCTCGATTACCGCAGCGAGCAGACGGTCCAGGATGTTCAGGACGATCTGCAGAACAACCGGGAAAAATATTCGGACTATGACGTCCAGTACCTTTATGTAACCGATGCCGAGGAACGCCTCCAGGGGGTGCTGCGCATGCGCGATCTCCTTTTTCCCCAGCGGCGGACACGGCTTGGGGAGGTGATGATACGCACCCCCTTTCATGTCCATGTCGATGCCACCGTTGATCAGCTCCATAATTTTTTCGAGGACCATCATCTCTTCGGCGTGCCGGTGGTCGATGACCAGATGCGTCTCCAGGGTGTTGTTTTGCCCGAAGCCGTGGAGGAGGCGAAGCGTAAACGTTCGGTACGGCAGTTTCTGGGGTTTTCCGGTATTGTCGGAGGCGAGGAGTTCCGCTCCATGCCGCTGCTGGTCCGTTCCGGCAGGCGTCTGTCCTGGCTGTCGCTCAACATCGTTCTCAATATCATTGCCGCCAGTGTCATCGCTTTGTATCAGGATACGCTGTCGGCGGTGATTGCCCTGGCCGTTTTTCTGCCCATGGTCAGCGATATGAGCGGCTGTTCAGGCAACCAGGCGGTGGCGGTGAGCATGCGTGAGCTTTCTCTGGGGCTGGTGAGGCCGGCGGAGCTGCTATGGGTTTTGTCCAAGGAGGTCGGCGTCGGCGTGCTCAACGGTTTGGCTCTGGGAGTCCTTCTCGGTGGTGTCGCCTATCTCTGGAAGAGTAATTTCTTTCTGGGGCTGGTTGTCGGTGGGGCCATGGCGCTCAATACCCTGGTGGCGGTCCTGCTTGGCGGACTCATCCCGCTTGTCTTGAAGCGGATGAAACTCGACCCGGCGCTGGTTAGCAGTCCGCTGCTGACGACGGTCACCGATATGTGCGGCTTTTTTTTCGTGCTCAGCTTCGCCTCGGTGGTGTTGGAGAAACTCTAGACCGTACTGAGTATTGTACCTGATCCTCCCTCTATTCCTGTCTTTGAGGATTCGGCTACGCTGGTTTCAGGGGCAATCAGATTTTAAAATGTAACCTTTTCGGCACCCTGCAGCAGGCCATCAAGTTCGTCGCGCCAGCCACTGCCTCCGGCGGCGACGGCGAGGGTCTCGGCGAGGTGCTGGGGGACGATGTTCATATCAGTGTTGCGGCCGAGTCCGGAGATGCAGGAAGGACAGTTGGTCAAGACTGTACGCCTGCCTGTCGTGGAATTCAGGGCATCGTCGATGGATCGCCGCTTTTTACCGCGCATGGCAGAGGAGATGTCCGGCCTGGATATGGCCAGGGTGCCCGCCTCGGAGCAGCAGTTCGGCGTGGTGCTGACGGTGGCGCCAAGTTTTTCGATGACGGCACGGCCGCTGCCGGCCAGCGAGTCGTGGCAGGGGGCATGATAGAGGTAATGGCCCTCGAGGACGGCAGGCATCGTGGCATTGCTCTCCAGCGTATACCTGGAGATATCTTCAATCCCGCAGCCGAAAATCTCATCGCAGCCTATTCTGCGGAGGGCCTCACGACAGGTACCACAGCTGACCAGCACCGCATCGAAGCTGATATGGCCGAGCATGTCGCGGATCTGACTAAAAATAATGGTGTCACGCAGGACAATCTCATTGTGCATCTTTTTTTGGGCATTGACCCGGGCGGGAAAGCCGCAGCAAAGATAGGGTGGCGGCAGCACTATCTGCAGGTTGTTTTTCAGAAGTATATAGAGTCCGGCTTTGGCAATATCGCCGTAGAGTCTTTCCGAGCCGCAGCCAGGGAAGTAAAAAACGGTTTTCACCGCTGTTTTCGGCGGTCTGATCAGCAGGGCCTCACTGTTGGCGCAGGAAGGCAGGATGTGGCGCAGCGTCTGTGAAGACGGTGGCACCATGGGTGATCTGAGCATTTCAACCATGCGGTTGTGACTGCCTTTGAGAGTTGCCGGGGTCTTCTCGAGCATTTTTACGCCCAGCCGCTGGGCTTTGCCACCCCACTCGACCACCGCTTTACGAAAGGTCGCATTGAAGGTTCGGTTTCGGCTTTTGAGATATGCCAGGGAGAGGGCGGTGGCGACCGGCTGTTTCTTGTAGCCGATATCGGCGAGTATCTGCCGCTCAAGTATTGAGACTTCGGCAGTGTCGATATCCACAGGGCAGGGGCCGAGGCATTTGCCGCACATAGTGCAGTGGTCGGCTATTTCCTGCAGATTTCTGAGCTGGTTGAATCTGGGATAATGGGAACGCTGCATATCGTAGAGAAGTGCTTCGATGAGCGAACCGATGGCCAGATTCTTGTTTCGGGGGTGGAAGTAGACATTGCCGCCGGGGATGAAGACGCAGCAATCCGGTTTGCATTTACCGCAGCGCACGCATTTGGCGATCCTGGTGGAGAGGGTTTCAAGCGAGCCGTGCCGGAGGATCCGGGCTTCGAGTTCCAGGAGGTTGAAGGAGGGCGTGAACACCTTGGAAATGATATGCGGGTCCTCGAGCATGCCGGGATTCATGATTCCCTGCGGGTCTATCTGCCGCCGGTAGTCCTGCAGCTCGCGGCGGCGCTCTTTTTCGAGAAATTTCATCTTGGTGATGCCGATGCCGTGTTCGCCGCTGACCACACCGCCGAGTTCCACTGCCTTGGCCATGACATCTTCGGCGGTCTTCTCAGCCCGCAACATCATATCCCGGTCGTTGGAGAACACCGGAATGTTGACATGGACATTGCCGTCGCCTGCGTGCATATGGGTGGCGATGACGATGCGCCGCTGGCGGATGTCGGCAAAAACCTCGCGGATCTGCTCACTGACGCGGCTGTAGCCCTGGAAAAGCTCGAGCAGATCGTCCATCAGCTTCTTGATATAAACTTCATGCCTGATTGACTCCTGGGTGCGCAGGGCCAGCTTCTCCAGAGTCTGTTGGCAGAGTTCGGCCGCTTTTGGCAGCTTGGCCTCCAGCCAGTCCGGGTCTTCGATGGGGATGGCGTTTTCCAGATATTGCCTGGTCTTGCGAATAGAGGCCTCTTTATTGTAGATATCCTCTTCGATGTTGTAGGCATCGACGAACCGGGCGAACTCGGCCAGCGCCGGCAGCGGCAGGACGATATCCTCGTTGAGCTTAAAGGCATTGGTTCTGGCGGCGATGGCCCCGAGCCGCTTGCGGTCCCGCCAGAATCTGGCTGCTTCCTCGGCGTCTTTGGCGATGAAGACTTCGGTATTGACATAGGGGGCTATCAGTTTTTCAAAACGTCTGCGGCCGCGCTCAATCTGTTCTTCGGTATGGCCGACCATGTCGATGAGCAGCACAGCCTTGGGCCTTTCGCTCCTGGCGGCCTTGAACTTGTAGTTGATGGCCTTTATGTATTCCTCATCGAAGTGTTCGAGTGCCATCAAAGCCTCGGCTCCTTTGTTGACAAACGCCTCGCTGATCTCGACGATGACTCTGCTGGCCTCGTCCATGTCAGTGCCGAAGAATTCGAGACAGAAGGTCGTTTTGTAGGCATAGGCGTGGTGGAGGATGAATTCGGCCGAGGTGATGACGCCGTCGGTGCCCTCTTTCTGAAAACCGGGAAGGCCACCGAGTGCCTTGTTGGTAATATCTTTCCACAGGCCCTTTTTGCGGATGTCGGTGCCGGCAAGTTCTATTCTGTGCTTGCCTGCCTCGTCTTCGCTTTTCACCTCAAAGATCACCGTATCGTCGGGCATAATCTTGCGCAGCGGATGGTTGATCCGCCGTACCCGGCAGAGTCCGCTGCCCGGCATGGCAATGGTATAGGCGTAGATATTGTCGATGGCAGTTCCCCAGAGAACGGCGGTCTTGCCACCGGCGTTCTCACTGATGTTGCCACCGATGGTCGAGGCCCAGGCGCTGGTGGGATCGGTGGCGAAGACCATTCCCTGTTCTTCGGCGGCGGCCATGGCATCCTGGGTGATAACCCCGGCATCTGCCTTGAGCACGGTTGTGGTGGCGGCATGGTCATCCTCGCGGTGGTTGACCTGGCGTATGGGGTGGATGGTATTGAGGTTTTCGGTATTGATGACAATGCAGTTGTCCCGCACGGGCACACTGCCGCCGGTGAGCCCGGTTCCGCCGCCTCGTGGAATGGCGTGCATCTTCAAATGGGCTATACCTTGCAGCACCTCTGCCACCTGTTTCTCCGTTGCCGGATAGATTACGGCGACGGGCAGATAAAGGCGCCAGTCGGTGGCGTCGGTGGCGTGGCTGATAAGGGTGAATGGATCAAAACAGATGACTTTTTTATCGATGATGGTGCCGAGCTGTTTTTTTATTCTGGCCCTTCTGGTTCGGGCACCCGTGATGTCTTTCTTGAATTTTTGCAGATGATCCCGGCAGTTGTTCACCAGGTTGAAGACCTTGTTTTTACGCTCATCGCTGGCGCTGATGGTTTTGACTCCCGCCTCAATTACCTGCAGATCGGTTTCCGCGGTCTTGAAAAATTGGTATCTGCGCAGGGGGTTGTCGATAAGCTCCTGGTAGAGAAAGGGATTGCGCCGCATGATGAAAAGATCGCCAATGAAGCGCATTACCAGGCGCGCAGACCTGCCGGTTATGCGTTGGCTGCGGAGTTCTTCCAGGCTTTTCCAGATCGCCGGGCCGAAGAGATGGTTGATGACCAGCCGGTCGTCGGCCGATGTGAAATTGTAAGGAATTTCGCGATAATTTGGTGTGTTCATATGTCTTTCGGTCCTGGAATCTGCTGCTGTTTTGCCAGCGAAAAAACTCTTTTTCACTGGAGTGCTTTCTCGCCGTTTTTTTTATCCTCTCTGCGTACCGTTGTAAATCGAGATGCACTCAAGACACTCTATGGTGGCTATGCCACAGTGGACAAGACAGGCTGAATCCGTGCTGGGGAGAACCGGGAGGAGGATTGCCTTGCGGAGTTGGAGCCGGAACGTCTGCACTGCGGTCGATCTTTCTGAGTACCACACTTTAGTGCTGTGTGCAAAAAAAATTCGCTGAAGAGTCTTGTGATCCCTGACCTGCACCACTTTTCGGGTACAGACCAGAGACGATAATTTGCTCGAAAAGCGGGTGGAAATAGGATAGGTTTGCAGGTGAACCCAGCTCATTTTGGTAGGGATTGCTGGTGATGCAGCAGCTTGCAGGCCGTCTGTTCCGGTAAAAATATTTAGAGCATACACAGGAAAAAAACATATGAAACTGTATCTTTGTGCAATGGTGTCGATGGTTATCGCCGTCTGTGCCCAGGCCCAAGAGCCGTTGCGGCTAGGGGTGCTTCTCATAGAAGACTCGGTGCCGCTTTATGTCGCCGAAAAAGACGACCTCTATGCAGCTCATGGCGTTGATGTCGAGCTCATCCCCTTTCTCAGTGCCCTGGAGCGCGATAGCGCCCTGACGGCCGGGGCCATCGACGGGGCCGTCTCCGATCCCGTCGGCGCTCTTCTTTTCGATCGTGGCCGTGGTATCATCAAAATCACCTCGTTGCTTTTGGGCAAGACGCCGGAGGAGGGAACTTTTGCCATACTGGCCTCACCGGGCTCCAACCTGCATATCGTCGATGATCTGAAAAACGTGGCCATCGCCGTCTCCAATGCCACCATCATCGAATATGTCACCGAACGACTCCTTGAAGACGCTGGATTCTTGCCTTCCGAGATACAGACCATCGAAGTGAAAAAGATGCCCATCAGGATGCAGATGCTGCTGGCAGACTCGGTCAAAGCCGCTACCCTGCCGGAGCCGCTTGCCTCGATTGCCAGCTCCAAAGGTGCGCGTATATTGCTGCGCGATAGTGACGGTGCAGGCAGTCTTTCCCAGACGATCATGGTTTTTCGCAGCGAGATGCTGGAAAAGAGGTC
>CAKZOA010000111.1 GCA_937132035.1 uncultured Desulfobulbaceae bacterium
ACGTTATGCCAAGTGCAATTTTACTTAAAATATTTAACTGTCAGGCCAAACTAAGATTCTTAAAATTGATATATCCACAAATAACGTTTGTATTTTAGGTTAATAAATCAGACTCATATACATGCACACCTGATACTGGTTGTTCCATTGCGACATTGACCATAAATTCCGCAACAGACTCTGCCTCTACGGGTCGATATTTCTTGAGGGAGCAAATCATAAGCGGTTTCAATAAAGGAGCTAACAGCATTCCAATCTTCTCACCCAAACGAAACTCCTTCCTTTTCCCCAGCAACAATGACGGTCTAATAATCCGCAAGCATGGGTAGCCGATTTCTTTCAAAGCCTCTTCCATCTCTCCTTTTGTGCGGCTATAAAAAATCTTTGAATTCTTATCTGCACCCATAGCAGAGATAACCAAAAATTGTTCTGCTCCCTGTTTTCTCATAATATCAGCTATTGCAATTACCAGATATAGATCAACGGCTTGAAACTCTTCTTGCGATTCAGCTTTTTTAATGGTAGTGCCTAAGCAGCAATAGACATCATCTGCTTGGATTTTAGACAGATCGTTCTCAAGGTTCTTGTCGAATTTTGTTGCTACTGTTTTGAGTTTACGGTGTGTTTTGAGAATGGGTTTTCGAACAAGAGCCGTTACTTCAGAATAATTTGAATTGTCACATAGAGATTGAAGGCAATGTCCACCAATCAATCCTGTTGCACCTACTATTAGTGCCTTTCTGATAGTCATAATTTTTTTATTCTACTTGCATCAACAGCTTCTTTTAATGCATTCCCGGCTTTGAAAAATGGAAGTTTTTTAGTTTTGACAAGAGTTTTTACACCAGTTTTTGGGTTTCTGCCGGTGTAAGACCCATATTCTCTGATAGTAAAACTACCGAATCCCCTAATCTCTACATTTCCACCTTTGACCAGTTCATCAGTCATTGAGTCGAGTATGGAATTTACTATCTCGGTTGTTTTGCAAGAAGGAAGATTGAGTTCTGAGGACAACGCTTCTATAAGTTCTGATTTTGTCATCATTTCCCCCAAGATTATAGCGCAATTAAGACATCCCTAAAAGACTCAGAATACAACAATCCGTGGGTGTTTCTCAAGCATCCTATTTGGAAGATCAGTATCTTGTTGAATTTTCCTTGAAAAAAGCTAAAACTCTTATTCCACTTCTAACGTATAATCAAGACTTACGACAATAACAACAAATAGCGCTGAGAAATTGGACGAGCTTATATAGCAGGATCACTCTTTAGGGTTAGCAGAAAAGTCAGGGCGTTCTTACAAAGCGATTACCTATCACCCACCTATGAACTATAGATAATTCCTGGCCAAAAAACAGGGGGCCAACCTTGCGGCTGGCCCCCTGTCTATCAAGGAAGAAATCCTTCCTTAATCCCCTGCTTGCTGCCTCAAATAACCCGCTAACACCATGAATATATCTTGGTAATGTTTGAATAGTACGGGAAAGAGCAAGCAGAAACAATAGGTTGGATATTTAATTTGGCTTAGGCAAAATGACTAGACTCGCCTCCCAGGAAGGGCTTTTCCGTTTTTAGTATTTCGGTATTTACTGGTGAAAGTGTTGCCGAAGCTGCAGAAAAAGGGCTTGAACATGATTGCAGGAAAACTTGTGCATGATATTGGTCCTGTGGACACGAACGGTTTTCGGACTGATATGAAGGTCTTTGCCGATCTCTTCGACCTTCATGCCCTTGGCCATCAAAGCTGCGATCTCGAATTCTCTGGCCGTGAGCGTTGCCAGTGGCTCAGCATTCTGTCTTGCACCTGTAAGCATTTCGCTTAAAACCGTCTGAGGAATATTCGTGCTCAAATAGATCCTGCTCCCGAAGGCATGCTTGACCGCTTCTACCACCTCCGCCATCCTATCAGACTTGAGGACATAGCCTAAGGCGCCCGCCTGCAGTGAGCGGACTATATAGACCTCTTCTCTGTGCATCGTGTACATGACCACTTTCGAATGCGGCGATGCCTTGGATAACGTGGCGATCAAGCTGACACCGTCTCCTCTACCAAGACTAATGTCGAGGACAATCACATCCGGTTTACATCTTTCCGCCACCTTTACCGCCTCTTTTGTCTCACTGGCCTCACCGACCACCACGAGACTGTTGTCTTTAGCGAAAACATTCCTGAGTCCGTGGCTTATCACCGGATGGTCGTCGACGATCACTATACGAATAGTTTCTCCTACCATTGTCTCCCCAAATTCCCTGGCACCATCTCCGCTTCCCACAGAGAGGCGGATAATTTCTTAATCTATCTTTATTTGGAAACAAGAACCAGATATTTTATTCTCTTCCGGTTTTTCCATCAGGCTCATAAACAACACTCCATCAGGATCTCCTGGTCACTGTCCTGCATGTGGCACCTCGCAACAGATTTATATCGACTCAAAAGTTTACATTTTTGTCTATAAGTGAAGCGGCATAATGGGTGTTAACAGCAATCACAATCAAATGCTCTTTAACTGAATCGGCTCCGGCGTATTTAAAGACCTATCCAGTTCTGTCACCATCTCAAGGACAACGAGCTTTATCCCATCTATAGAAGCAGCGATCTCTTTAGCCTTGATGGTAAATTATTCGTGCGGTCCATAGATTTATCCTTTTGTCCTGTATCACGAAAAAATGCAGGAGAACAATATGTTCAGGAAGTAAACATTGCAGAATATTTTGTATGAACTGGATGTGATTATATATTTTGAGATACCAGGCAAAAGACCTCAGGTGGGAGAAATGACCAAGAGGCAGGCAGAACGCAGATGATTTCTATGCCTTGAGGGTGTTCCCGATAATAGATGACATAGTTTTGCAACTTACTGAAACGGAAGAGACGGATTCCTTTAAGTCGTGGCCTTTAAGCATGGTACAATGTGCCCATATGCGGCGTGGCAAGAAGGGATTCAAAGGTTTTTTCAGTGGCTTGATAATCGCGGTCGGCTGCATGCTGATTATCCTGTGCGATATAAAGCCAAATATTGATGAGATCACGAAGATAGTCACTTGCGCTCTGATATTCCCCGCACTGACACGGGCTTCAATAAAAGCGCGCATCTCATCGGGCATCGAGATGTTTAGGGTCGCCATTGGGTTACCTCCTTTGGGTTGTGCTATTATCTACGATATAGCATCTATGGCAAAGATTGCCAACACCAGGAAGCAACTTGCTCTTTACAATCATCTATAAGTGCGAGAGCTACTTGGCATGCGGCAGCAGATGTTGAAAAATATTATGTCCACTGGCAAGCATAAGTCAGGAAAGGAATACGAGAGCCTGCCAATATCTTGGCATGGTAGAGCCGCCTAATGTCATAAAAGAGTTCAGAAATGGAGCAACTGTAAACTCCAGATTATCAAAGATCAGTTCCTCGCTCACACTGCTGTAGTTTGGCTAAGTTTCGCAAAAAATGAAATTTTTATATATAGTGTAAAACAATGATTTGGTTGACAAAAGAAATTAGAAATGGTTGAGCTTGGCAGCTCATGATCAGTTCCTAAACTAAAATGTCAGCTTTCCAAAACTTCGCGCAACTTCCCTCCCAGGTCTTTCTTTGAAAATGGTTTTTGGATGAAATATACGCCCTCGTCCAGCACGCCATGGTGGGCGATGACATTAGCGGTATAGCCGGACATAAACAGACGCTTGAGATCCGGATAGTGAGAGAGAAGGTTTCCGGCTAACTCCCGGCCATTCATCTCCGGCATCACCACATCGGTCATCAACAGATCGATCTGGCCCTCATATTCATGGGCCAGGCGGATAGCTTCGCCGGGGGTGCCGGCAGCTACCACGGTATAATCGAGCTTTTCCAGCATTGTGGTGATCATTTTCAAAATAGCTGGTTCATCTTCCACCAAGAGGATAGTCTCTTTCCCGTGTTCGACGGCCAAGTCTGACGCCTTTTCCTCCGCTCCGGCTGATTTTGCACCATATACTGGTAGATAGATCTTAAAGGTCGTTCCTTGGTCCGGCTCGCTATAGACGTTAATGAAACCGTTGTTCTGTTTGACTATGCCATAAATCGATGCCAGCCCCAGGCCGGTACCTTGTCCCTGTTCCTTGGTAGTAAAAAAAGGTTCAAAGATATGACTCTGTGTTTTTTTGTCCATGCCACAGCCATCGTCACTAACCTCAAGCAGTATGTAGTCTCCAGGTAGAGAATCCAGATGGTCGTGGCAATAGCCCTCATCAAAGGTTTTTGCATCTGTTTCTATGGTGATCTTGCCCACTCCATCAATGGCGTCACGGGCGTTGACACAGAGATTTGCGAGGAGCTGGTCGATCTGTGAGGGGTCGATCTTGATCGGCTGGAGGTGTCTGCCGGGTTGCCAGAGAAGGTCTATATCCTCACCGATCAGCCGACGCAGCATATTGAGCATTCCCTCCACGGTGTCGTTTAAATCTATGACCCTGGGTGCGATGGTCTGTTTGCGGGCAAAGGCGAGCAGCTGCCGAGTCAGGTCGGCCGAACGCTCACCGGCCTGGTGAACGCTACGCAGCTGGGCATAAAGTCGCGACCCAGGATCTATCTCCTCAAGAGCCATCTCGGTATGGCCGAGAATCACGCCCAACATGTTGTTGAAATCATGGGCTACACCGCCCGCCAGTCTACCCACTGACTCCATCTTCTGAGCCTGATTAAGCTGGTCTTGGAGTTTTTCTCGCTCCGCTTCGGCCCTTATTATTTCAGTGATATCAGAAGTAATCGTGGCA
The DNA here is from genome assembly GCA_937132035.1 of uncultured Desulfobulbaceae bacterium. GTDB lineage: Bacteria > Desulfobacterota > Desulfobulbia > Desulfobulbales > Desulfocapsaceae > Desulfopila_A. The sequence goes on from CAKZOA010000111.1 coordinate 4,753, forward strand.
AAAAAATTCTTTCGGGGCGAAACTACGGAAACAAGAAAATGTTTATCCATGGAGGCATAGTAAGTAACAAATTCATCCGGTTCCCCTGACTGAGCAACTCTGGCATATACATCCATGTACGGAGCTGAATCGGTATTATATACCTGGGTTGCTGTTTGGCCGATAGCTGTTTCCTTTTTGATTTTGGTTATCCGGCAAAAAGCCTGATTGCAATCCAGAATTCGGTAATTACAAGGTATACCTTTCTCATCAAATAAAAGCTCATGTACAACCACCATCTCTGTCATGGCTGAAAACAGCGCCTGAAGTTTTTCTTCGCTCTCACGCAAGGCTTCTTCTGCCTGCTTTTTATCAGTGATATCCTGAAAAGAACCCTGCACTTTGATGATCTTGTCTTTTTCGTTTTTCACTGCCTTGCCGATTGCTCTAACCCACACATATTTTCCTTTTTGCGTGATGATCTCCATTTCTTCATCGTAGGGTTTGCCTTCTTTGACACAGGCGCTGAAGCACTGTGTGATTTTTTCCCGCCATTTTGGAGCGTAGAAGTTTATGGCTTCCTGCACAGGTGGTGAATAACCATGGGGTACATTATGAATATCTGCCACAGCATCAGACCAAGTGCAGATATTCTTCTCCAAATCGACGCTCCAACCACCAAATCTGGCAGTTTCGCCAGCGATCTGCAGCAACGCATAATTTGATTTCAGTTCATCTTCCGCCAGCTTGCGATCGGTAAGATCTCGGGCAAAACAAACGAACTTACCTCCACCCTTATTTATAAACGTTGTCGCAATTTCAACGGGAAAAACACTGCCATCCTTTCTACGGTGGTAGGTTTCAAATAATTCCGTTTCGTTAGCGATAATACGATGAATCCTTTCCTGGGTTTGGACAGGAGTTTCTTCAGTGTCAATATCGTTGATGTGTATTCCAAGTATTTCTTCCCGTACATAGCCTGAGAATGAACAATAAGCATCGTTAACATCCGAAATCACTCCCTCTGAATCGGTCACGAAGAAGCCGTCCCCTATGGTATCCAAAATTGTGCTAAGAAAGTCCTCGCGTTCCCGTAACAGCTCCTCCGCCCGCTTGCGCTCGGTAATGTCATGAAAAATACAATGGGTCTGTTGAAAATTTCCTCTTTCATCCCTGCTTATCTTCCCGGTAAAAGAAACCAGAATGAGGTTTCCGTTTTTCTTGACCATTTCAAACTCAACACCCAGGATTTCGCCGATAGACTTAAACCGCGGAAAGTTTTCCATGAAATGATCCCGCCAGTCAGGATGCAGAAAATCAGCAAAGGGCTTGCCCAGGACCTCTTCTCTCTTATATCCGAGGGTGTCAAGCCAGGTTTGGTTGACAACAATAAAATGGCCGTTTTCATCCAGTGATTGATAGCCAAGAGGGGCCTTTTCATAAAGCTTCTTGAATAAACTTTCGTTTTCCCGCAATGCTTCCTTGGAATATTTATACTCGGATTCAATTTTCTCCAGTTCCTGAACCCGTTTCTCCAGTTCTTCATATGTGGGGTTTTCTTTCATATAGGACCTTCTATGGGCCAGTGATACAATTACAAACACTGGAAGATTGATGAATAATCGCTATCTCAAAATTTCTAGAAAACTTTTTCAACAAAGGGTATTCCAATGCCTGTTGAATATTTACCGAAAGCTTTTGCAATTATTCTTCGCTGAAACCAATAAACTAACATTGTGGACCAAGATCGCCAACACCTATCTCATCAAAAACGGGCGATATTCACCCAAAGACGGAAAAGGTTTTCACGTGATCGGCCTCTTGGCTAAAGGCCGTTATTTCCCTATAGCAAGGTATGATGTATTGCAAATTCTTGATACTTCGCGAACTGCCAGTGGAACTAATGTAATTTGATTTCTGTTTAATCACGTATAGGTGTGCTATGGCAGCACTAAACTATAGCCAAACGTAACCAGTGAAGATTCTTCCTGGCAGGTAGGGTCGGCTATACGGTGCAAATTGGTCGAAAATGGAGTAACTGGCAATTCAAGCTTACCAAAGAGTATCTGAATTCAATTGTCAGGTAAAATTGAGATTCGATACAGAAACATATCAGATAAAATTTCGGTTTCTATACGTAATGGCCAGGAAAAATCAGAATGTATAGCCTAAACTTGCTCCTATAAGATGAACCGTCGAGTCATATTCCCCGGAGAGAAGATCATTCTCCACATCTAGCTCTTCATAGAGGCCAAGGGTATAAAACACGTCTAGAGCATATTTTTCCCATGATAAGCCGAAACCAAGAGAAAAACCGTGCTGGTCCGCCTCTGGTTGTGCCGGGCTGAATGTTGTCTCCGGGACCTGCCCCTGGGCAAAGGTGTATCCTGCTCTCAGTGCAAGGAAGCCTGAAAAAGAATACTCTACGCCAAAATTGAAGTTCCACGCGTCGTTCCAATCCATGATGATATCCGTATCTGTGAATCCGGCTGCCGGTACCTCTTGCTCATAGTCTGCCTCAAGCGAATCAAAACTGGACCACTGAACGAAATCCACATCTACACCAAACAGCCACCTGGGAGAAAGCCTATAAGACAAACCGGCACTGATAATCCGTGGAAAGTCAACATCAATTGTCGCGTCAGTTTTAAAGCCCTTTCCTCCAAAGAGAGGGCGTAGCGGTAGCGCGAGACCCTCAAGCTCTGCTTCTCCCTCGATATCCACGCGGAAACCGCTTCTGTATGTCAAACCTATCCTGAATAACTTCTCCGGGAAGAAAAGGAGACCGACTGTGAAACCGTAGCCGTATCCCTCACCCTCAAATGTGTAATCGCCGTCTTCTCCTCCCAGAAAAGACTGGTCCGTCTTATATTCGGCACCCTGGAAAGCGTAGAGCAGAAAAGGCCCTCCTCCAAGAGAGAGCCATGGAAAAACCCTGTAGGCAAGAACAGGATGGACATTAATCGTTCCGATAGTATTCTCGGTAGAAACATACCTGGTCAACCCATTTTTGTCCCAGGTCCTCCCGCCTATACCGTAAGGGGAATAGATACCGATTCCGGCACTGAACCTCCTAGAAAGCCGATGGGTAAGATAGGCATGGGGAGGAAAATAAATTGTGTTTTCTGTCTCTTCCTCGTCTTGACCGTTTTCGAATCTGCTGGAAAGAGAGACTGCCGTGGCACCGACATAGATGCGGGTGCCATTGACCTGGACAAGTCCTGCTGGATTTCTGGAGACCGCGGATGGACCGTCGGCTATTGCCGTAGCAGTGCTCCCCATGCCCGACGCCCTGGCACCATGTAGTGGGTTTCCAGCATATGATGAGCCGATGAGGAAAAGGGACAGGAAAGCTGCGAGAAGCTCCAACTTGAAGACAGAAGCATACATGGCATGGCATCTCCTCTTACCGGTTTCGGTTGAGTTAAATGCGGAATTCGATCTTTGACTCTTAACTACTCCTAACTATGTTAAAATATTTCTACTGGACGAACTTCCTGAATATCCAATGGCAGGTGACCTGGACAGTGCCCCGTGTCCTCTCCCCAGCCGGCAACAGATTACCGGTGAAGAAAATGTTCTCTGAGTAGTTCAAGGTTCCGGGATGGGAGATCTCCTTGTGATTCAAGAACGGCCCGACATCGATCATAGAGATCTAGGGCTTCTGTTCGTTTGCCCAGGCGCACAAGAATTTTCATCTGTTTTTCGTACAAAACTTCTCTCGAAGGATCAACATCGACCCCTCTAAGGTAACACTGAAGTGCGGCCTCAGGATTTTCGGCCTGTTCAAAAATGCTGCCAAGTTCCTGGAGAGCCGCGAAAAAGCGCGAATGCAGTCTCTCCCGCATGGGAATGGCCCAGGCAGCATCTTCATTGGGCAAAAAGCGACCACGATAGATGGTAGTGAGCCGGTCGAGCAAGACAACAGCTACCTCCATCGATATCGCCCCCGGTTCCTGGCATTGCGCTTTGATTTCCCGCAAACAGCGAAGGAAATACTGGATATCCGTCCAGACGAGGAATAGGTTGAAGGAAAGGCGGCCATCACTATGTATCAGCGCCCGGTCGTTGCCCAGAAGCTTTCGTAACCTGTGCAAAGCTGTATTGTAGGCGTTTTTGGCGGCATCGCCGTCGGCATCGGGCCAGAGGGCATTTTGAATATGCAGGTCCGCGACGGTCTCCCCGCCGTGAGCCAGAAGGTACCTGAGCAGGGAAAGTGATCTCTGCTGAGCCTTACGGGCAAAGGTGACCACTTTCCCTTTCTGCTCTAATCTGAACCCGCCGAAGGAATAGAGCCGTACAGGCCACGGCCAGCTTGTTATAGAAAGAGGCGGTGTCTCGGGCAGGAGTTCATGTTTTTCAATGAGCGAGCAAACATAATCCACCTCGATATCCTGCTTCAAGGCCTCTGCACAGAGACGGGCCATGACCTTGGATTGCCAGAAAAAGATATATTTATAGTCCCTTATGCGCCCGTGCCGGAACGCCTGTTCCACATATCCCGAGAAATGCGGATCGTTTTCATTCAGTGCAAGTCTTGCTTTTGTCAGCAGGCAGAGAAATTCATTTTGGAATGTTCTGTATTGCTTGCAATATTTCAGGGCCTGTTGCAGATACTTTTTTGCTTTGGCGGTATTGTTTGATTCGATATGAATGATGCTCACCAGGACATAAATGGAAGAGTAAACCAGGGGATGACCGCACTTCTTTCCTTTGTCCAGGGCGGCCTCGGCATGAAATACAGCCTGGCTGATGTCGCCCTTACACAACAGAAGCCAGGAAAAAATGCAATGATAGAGCACCTGCAACCAGTATCCACCCTGTACCATAACGGGAGTAACTTCCTCCATCAGCTGCTGGGCCCTCTTCAACTCGCCCATGCCCAGTGCCGAGGCGGCACCATGAGAGCGCAAGGCCATATAGGCCACTTGGATTCCCGTTTTCTTCTCGAAATTCATTCCTTCTTCGGCGGCTTGCAAGCCGCGGACGAAGTCTCCTGAAAACCAGGAGTGCAGAGAACGCATAGTTAAATATATCAGATACGCCAGCGGGGATGTCTCCTTAGGCTTGACCCGTCGGAAAATTTCCAACAAATGCCCGGCCTCAGCCAGCTCTCCTTCCATCAACCGCAAATTCATGATGGGAATAAATACCTGGAGGGCGACGTTGACATCTTTGGTATTTTGCAGAATCTTCCATCCCCTTTCGATCCAAAGAGGCATATCTGGGGAGTCCGGCCGGCGTTGCGATATGGCATTAAGCATGGAGGCCGCGATCTTACACCATATCTGCGGTGCATCGATTCTACCGTACTTTTCTTCGAAAAAGTAATAGGCGTCAATATATGGATCGAGCTCGGAAAAATCATTGGTTTGAAACAAAATGGAATCGATCATACCGGACAGGGCCAGGTAACAGCCTTCCGGGTCTTCCATCTTTCCGAACTCGGTTAGGGCTCGGCGCAAATAAGGCTGTCCCTTAAGAGGATTCGATGTAATCTCAGCTACTCCCCTCCAAAAGAGCAACCAGGGCATGGCCTCGGTCACTGTCGTCGGCAGATGATCAATCCACTGCAGAAGCGTCTGAAACCGCCCAACAGCCATCAAGCTGGGTGCCTGAGAAAGTATAAGGCCAATGGCTTCCTGGATATGGTCACAACGCATATACAGCTGGAGCGCCTCCTCATACCAGCCCTCCGTCTCCAAGGCTTTGGCCGTCGTCGCCTGCAGCGCTTTCAACTCTTCATCGTCGAGTTGTTTGGCGCATTGGGCCTGGAGGAATTCGCTGAACAATGGATGGAAATAATAGACCGGCTCCTCCTCGATAGCCCGATAGGTAAAGGTGTTTCTGCTAAACATATTCTCGAGCAGATCCATTGCCTTACCCCCGGTGACTTTTTCCGCTATATTCTTGGATATTCGCGGCAGAAAACCGAGCCGCAGCAGAATTTCCTGAACCTCCGGCTCCAGTCGTTGAAAGATGACCGTACTGAAATAGTCGAAAACTTCCTGAGCCGTGTGTCTGCTCAGCATATGAGGGGCGATTTCTTCATAAACACCCCTGCGCAAAAGAAGTAGTAGCCCGGCAACCCAACCATCGGTTTTGCGATGAAGGTCACAGATAACGTCGTCGGGAATATCCGCATCCGTCTCGGCGGCCAAGGAGATAATTCCCTTCGCTTCCTCTCTTTGCAGTTTCAGCTGTTTCCAGCCAACCAGATTGAGCGAACAATTGGCCTGTGGGCGGGCCAATTCCGCAGGCGGCCTCTCCCGGCTGCATACAATGACGGAAAAGTCCTGACCAAGGGAGTCGATGGCGGTACAAAGGACTTCGTGGAGCAAAGATTCTTTCTTGACCTCCTGATAATTGTCGAGAACAAAAACAAGCGGCGGCTTCAGCCCGTTGCACATAAGGCTGAAAAAGCGGCGGGTAAACATTGGAATAGTCTGGAGAAACTCTGCCGTCAGAAGTGGTGGAGGATGAGTTTGTTCGGTGCATTGCAATAATGCGGCCAACCTGAGATGGTAGAAAAACGAGGCGATGTCGGAGTCGGATTCATCCAGTTCGTACCATATACAGGGCAATTCACGGGAGTGAAGAAAACTGTTGACGACACTGGTCTTGCCAGATCCGGCCGGGCCATGCACCCACACGGCCTGGCCCGTCCCGTTTGCCTGCAGATGTTCGAAAAGGCGTGTCCTATAATACACATTATTGAGCCTTGGCCTGACAAGTTTTGCCGGAAGCTGGAGAGATGGTATGGAAGCATTTGATTGCATAACAGGTAGTTACTCCGTCTGGGTAAAGTTGAGCTTACCTGAGCGCTGGCTTTCATATACTTGGGAGAAGAATGCCTAACAATCTATCTTCTTTTTGCTCTTTTTTCTATCTTTTTTTTAATCGGTAAGCTATCCGTAAGCCGGCCTCTGCTATCTTGTCAACATAGCAACATAACACCGCGGATCATGAAACCAGGATTTCGGGCGCAACACACAACCAGAGGGGGAAAACATGTACACAATCGATTCGTTCATTGTCATTCTTTGGAGCCTTCCGGGTTTGCTCTTTATCATCGTTCCTCTTATTCTTTTTGTCCTTCATCAGCTGGTGAAGTGTTTTTCCGCTGTACTGGCCTTCTGGAACGTTCCAGCTGTGTTGGTGAGGAAGAGCGCAGCCAACCAGTCGTAAGCCTTATGTAAACCTTATCATGGTCAGGATAAAACAGTAAGTAAAGAACGCCTCCGACTTCTTCAGAAATCGGTGATGAATACACACATTGCTGCATCAGACGGGTGCGTGGGGGGGCTCAGTCTGCATAAGGAGAAGAGCAATATCGACAAAGGATACCTGTAAACATGTAGTCAGTTTCGAAAATTGGGGGTACGGCAGGACAAAAACCTGCCCCCAATGCGGCAATCACAAACCCCCGGAAACCGCATACCAACGCTTTGCCTTGTGCAACGCTGCAAGATGCTTTGAATGCGGCAAATCAGTTTAGCCGAAAGTGTGTTGCACATACAGTGGCAAACTGATTCATCAATAATTTACGCGGCCCATCATGGCTTGATCATCTGTGGCCGCAACAGGTGATAAGCACCCGCTTTTTATGGCAGGCCTAACTAATCCGCTAACTCAGCTTTACCTGCCGCCAACATCAAGCAACCAATCTTTTTCCACCCGTCCTTTCAGGCAAATTTGTGCTTTTCAAGGTACTATCCAACAGAATACTCGGATAAATCTATCTTCTCGCCACTCTTCAAGCCTATTTTGGACAAACGCATCCATTAGCGGTCATTGAGTTTCTTAAAAAATCAAATACCGGCTCATCATATCCAGGCCAGCTGTCATTATATAGTACAATTTCGGGAGGCTGGTCGTTAGGTATGGCACTCGGCGCTGCTCTCTGCTTTTTCTTCTCTTCGAATATGTTCAGAGGGGTGAGAATCTTCTTTATCACTGTCTTTTTATATATGAAACTGATGATGCGCATCTCGCCCGTGTATTTAG
>CAKZOA010000112.1 GCA_937132035.1 uncultured Desulfobulbaceae bacterium
CCACCGAGATCTACACTCTTTCCCTCCACGACGCTCTTCCGATCTACCGGCGGAATTTTTTCATGCTGGCTGCAGATGGGTTCGCCCTCGTTGTTGCAGAGTGCGTCGATCGGTTGAATAATAGTGTGTTTTTCCATGGTTGTGTGCGTTCTGACGGTTGAGGTTATCTGTCTTTTTCAATGCTGAAGATGCCGTAGGTGGCACGCAGATTCGTCAGGTTGGTGACGATCTTACCCGTCACCTCATGGTGGTGGGTATTGATTGCCATTTCTCTGACGATGCGGTAGCCGACATCCCGGGCGAATTTGCGAAAATCATTGAGAGTGATGACCCTGATATTGGGAGTATCATACCATGAATAGGGCAGCTGTTCATTTTTGGGTGCCATTCCCCTGAAAAGAAGCTGCAGCCGGATGGAGTAGTGGCTGAAATTAGGAAAGCTGACCACCACTCTGCTGCCTATGCGGGCAAGCGAGTACAGCAGGCTTGCCGGCTCGTAAACCTGCTGCAGGGTCTGGCTGAGAATGACGTAGTCAAAGGCCTTGTCCGGATAGTCGTCGACCTCCCGACTAAAATCGCCCTGGAGCACGGTGAGGCCCTTGGCGATACACTGGGCCACTTTGTTCTGATCCCGTTCGATGCCGGTGCCGTGGACTTTTTTGTTGGCCGTAAGCCAGGCCAGCAGATCGCCGCTGCCGCATCCAAGGTCGAGGACACGGCTACCGCTTTCGACCCAGGAGGCGATCACTTGCAGATCGTAGCGCATATCAGTGTTTCTCTGCAACTCCATCGAGGAATCCTCTGAGTATATTTCTCAGGCGCTCATCGGGAAGGAGAAAGGCGTCGTGGCCGGCATCCGCTTCGATTTCGCAGAAGCTCACATCCCGTCCTGCCCGTTTGAGCGCCTGAACCAGTTCCCGGGACTGGTAGGTGGGGTAGAGCCAGTCGGAGCTATAGGAGATAACCAGATATTTCGTTTTGCCGGCGGTAAAGCTGCGGCTTTCCCCACCTTGGCCTCTGTTGTTGGTGAGATCGAAATAGTCGGCAGCTTTGGTGATGTAGAGCAGCGAGTTGGCGTCGAAGCGACGGGTGAACTTCGAACCCTGGTGCCGCAGGTAGCTCTCCACCTCGAAATCGACCCCGACTTCATAGGAAAAATCTGCCCTGTCCTGCAGTCTCCTGCCGAATTTGCGGCGCATGGCCTCATCGGAGAGGTAGGTGACGTGTCCGACCATACGGGCCACCGCCAGACCGGTAGTCGGGGGATTTGCATGGTAATAGTCGCCGCGGTTCCAGTTGGGATCAGCCATGATTGCCTGTCTGGCCACCTCGTTGAAGGCGATGGCCATGGCCGAATGGCGCATGGTTGTCGCCAGTGCCACCGCTGAACGGACCATCTGCGGATAGCGAAGACACCATTCGAGCACCTGCATGCCGCCAACGGAGCCGCCGACCACCGACAGCAGCTTACTGATGTTCAGATGGTCGATAAGACGCTTCTGTGCAGCGACGATATCGCCGATGGTAACCATCGGGAAGTCAAGGCCATAGGGCTTGCCCGTTTCCGGATTGATGGACGACGGACCGGTGGATCCCATGCAGCTGCCAAGCATGTTGGAACAGATGACGAAGTGCTTGTCAGTATCGATGCCCTTGCCAGGTCCGACAACCGAGTTCCACCAGCCAGGTTTCTGGCGAGCTGTATCGTCGGTGTAGTAGCCAGCCGCATGGGAGTCGCCGGAAAAGGCGTGGGCGATGAGTACGGCATTGTCGCGTCGGGGCGAAAGGGTGCCGTAGGTCTCATAGGCGATGGTCACCGGGCCGAGTTCAGCGCCGTTTTCCAGAACCATTTTTTCGGGCGGCTCGGCGAAGGTGAAAAAGCGTTTTTCCGTTATCAACTCCGTCCCTTTGTCTTCCTGTCGCTCTGGGTGCATAATGGGGGTACCCGAAGATAATGAAACAATCTATGCGTCGGTCGCAGACCACCACCGGCGATCAGTCGATGGTGGTATGTTATGCATTTTGCGCCGCTTGTACCAGTGCCTGGTCAATGTCCTCGCGGATATCGTCGATATGCTCTATACCGATGGAAAGACGGATGAGAGAAGCCGATATGCCTGCCGATTGAAGCTGCTCGCCTGAAAGTTGTGAATGGGTCGTCGAAGCCGGATGGATGGCCAGCGATTTGGCGTCGCCGACGTTGGCCAGATGGGAAATAAGTTTGAGACTTTCGATGAAGGCGCGGCCGGCCTCCAACCCTCCGCGGATACCGAAGGCTATCATGCCGCCGAATCCGTTTTTGAGATACCTCAGCGCATTTTCATAGCCTGGTGAGCCGGTCAGGCCCGGGTAGTGCACCCATTCCACCTGCGGGTGCCCCTGAAGATGATCGGCGACCAGATAGCCGTTTTCGCTGTGGCGCTCCATCCTCAAAGAAAGGGTCTCGATACCCTGCAGGAAAAGCCAGCTGTTATCCGGCGAAATGCAGGCGCCGAGATTGCGCAAGGGCACAAGCCGCATGCGCAGGGCGAAGGCCACAGGATTGAGGTCGCCGAGATCATGTGCATAGCGCAGGCCGTGGTAGGAGTTGTCGGGCTGGTTGTAGAGCGCGAATTTGGAATCGGTCCAGTCGAATTTGCCGGCGTCTACGACGATGCCGCCAAGACCGGTACCGTGGCCGCCCATCCACTTGGTCAGTGAGTGGATGACCACGTCGGCGCCGTAATCGATGGGCCGGAACAGGCAGGGCGGCGTGAAGGTGGAATCGACCACCAGCGGCAGATGATGTTTCTGGGCCACCTCGGCCAATCCCTCCATGTCGATCATATTGAGTGCGGGGTTGCCCAGCGTTTCACAGTAGATGACCCGGGTTTTCTCGTTAACCGCTGCCTCGAAGTTGGCCGGATCGGTGGAGTCGACCAGCCGGACTGTGATGCCGAGTTGCGGCAGGATGGAATCGAACTGGGAAAAGGTGCCCCCGTAGAGATTGTTGGCGGCGACCACCTCATCCCCCTGCCTGCAGATATTGATGATGGTGTAAAAAATGGCTGAGGTGCCTGAAGACAGGGCCAGGGCGGCGGCCCCCCCCTCAATGGCGGCGACGCGCTGCTCGAGGATGTCCTGGGTGGGATTGCCGATTCTGGTGTAGATATTGCCGAGTTCCTTGAGGGCAAAAAGGTTGGCTGCATGCTCGGTGTCTCGGAAGACATAGGAACTGGTACGGTGTATCGGTATCGCCCGGGAGAGCGTCTGTTGATCGATGGTGTGCCCTGCGTGGAGTGCCTGGGTTTCGAATTTCATATTCCTGCTCCTGGAAGTCATGGTTGTAGATGGGGTGTCGGCTGCTATTGCTTTTTTAGCTCCGAGCGCAAATGTTCGACAAAAGACCTGATGGATTGACCGCTGCCCGATGTGGCCTCGGGATTGATATCGAGCAGTGCTTCCCACGCGGCTATGGCCCCTTCGGCGTCGTCGAGGTCATAGAGCAGGACGATGCCCTTGTTCAGCCGTGATGTTTGATGAGAGGGGTCGAGAGCCATGGCTTTGTCAAAGGCTTCGATGGCTTTCTGTGGCTGGTCGGTGCGCCTGTACATGACACCGAGGTCCGTCCAGATGTTGGCGTTGCCGGCATGCAGGTCAAGAGATGTTTCGTAGGCCTGTACCGCCTTGGTGTACTGGCCGGTATCGAAATAGAGATTGGCGAGCTGGGTCCAGGCTTGGAAGTTCCCGGGGGTCCTGGTAACCTCTTCTTCGAGATGGGTTATCGCCTGGGTCTGCTGCTGGGTCATTTCCGAGGGTGTTGTTGTAGCGGCTGAGCCGGAGGAGGAGCCTTGGGTGGGGCTCATCTTGTAGACGGCGAAACCGGCGCCGGCAACGAATCCGACGATAAAGGCAATGGTGACGAATATGAGTATCGACTCTTTTCGGGGAGCTTTCTTTGTATTGGACATGGTCTTGTATTACGAGTAAAAATGAAAAAGAAGAGTGATGACAGGCCGGAACGGCTCTGGTGCTGACCGCCCTTGCAGTCTGTGTCACATTGTGGCACATCCGGAAGTTTTTGTCTTCACAAAAAAAGAGATGATGGCTACTCTTTTGTACACATTGAACGAATAACAACTATATGTCGTCTTTACAAAAAGTGTAGGGACCATCTGAATTTTTCCTGGTTGTGGGCAGGCAGAGACCCCGCGAGGACAATCTGTGGTGATTATACATAAATAGAGAGGGGAATGAACATGGATGGAGAGAAGAGTGGTAGAGCGTTGGCCGTCGATAATGACCACATGTTGGAGGATTCCCTGACGGGAAGTGGTCCGGAATCCATACGCACAAGCATAATCCATCACCTGCTCAGTTTCCAGGGGCGTGACCCCGAGCGTTCCGGGCCCAACGACATCAGCAGGGCACTGGCCTATACCATTCGTGACATCCTGGTGAAAAAGTGGATCAGCACTCAGAAAACCTTTTACGCCAAGGAAAAGAAAAGGGTCTATTATCTGAGCCTGGAATTTCTCATCGGCAGAACCATGGAGAACTGTCTGCTCAATCTCGGCATCTACGACGAAGTGCACGAAGCCCTTGAGAGCATGGGCTGCACTATGAATGAAATTCTCGAACAGGAGGAGGACGCCGCTCTGGGCAACGGTGGTCTCGGCCGGTTGGCCGCCTGTTTCATGGACTCCATCGCCACCCTGAAGATTCCGGCGTATGGCTATGGCATCCGCTATGAATACGGTCTCTTCCACCAGCAATTGATCGACGGCGCCCAGGTCGAAAGTCCCGACAACTGGTTGCGCGACGGCACACCCTGGGAGTTCACCCGTCATATGCCCATCTTTCCGGTGAAATTCTATGGTCGGGTACGAACCTACCAGGATAGCGAGGGGCGCTACCGGGCGCAATGGATCGACACCGAGGATGTCATGGCCGTGGCCTGCGACATGATGGTGCCGGGGTTTGAAAACGACCATGTCATCAATATGCGGTTGTGGACGGCAAGGGCTTCGAGAGAGCTCGATCTCAAATTTTTCAGCCGTGGCGACTATATCGGCGCCGTGGAGTCCAAGGTGAGTTCCGAGACTATCTCGAAGGTGCTCTATCCTCCCGACCATAATTTCGCCGGTCAGGAACTGCGTCTGCGGCAGCAGTACTTTTTCGTCGCCGCCACCTTTCAGGATATTCTGCGACGCTACCGGAAAAACAATAAAACCTTTGACGCCTTTCCAGACCGTGTGGCGGTGCAGCTCAATGACACCCATCCGGCCATCGCTATTCCGGAGTTGATGCGTTTGCTTCTCGACGATGAAGGCCTTGGCTGGGAGAAGGCTTGGGATATCTCCGTTCGAACCTTCGGCTATACCAATCACACCCTGATGCCGGAGGCCCTGGAAAAATGGAGTGTCGAGCTCATGGGCAAGGTGCTGCCGCGCCATCTCGAAATAATATATGAGATAAACAGGAGGTTTCTTGAGCAGATCTCTCAACAGTACCCGGGTGACAGCAAGAGATTGCGGCAAATGTCGATTATCGAAGAGGGAAATGCGAAGATGGTGCGTATGGCCCACCTGGCCATCATTGGCAGCCATTCCGTCAATGGCGTGGCCGAGCTGCACACCAAACTCCTCAAGGAAAGAATATTCAAAAATTTTCACACTCTCTACCCCGACCGCTTCAACTCTAAAACCAACGGTATTACCCCGAGGCGCTGGCTGCTGCAATGCAATCCGGAACTTGCCGAATTGATTAGCAGCCGTATCGGCAAGGGCTGGATCACCGACCTGGATAAACTGCGAGAGATAGAAGAATATGTCGCTGATGAGGAATTTCACCGTTCCTGGCAAAAAATCAAGCTCAACAACAAGGTTCGGCTTGGTGAATACATCAGGGAGAAGACCGGTGTGGTGGTGGCGCCCGAGTCGATGTTTGACGTTCAGGTCAAACGGATTCACGAATACAAACGTCAACTCCTCAATGCCCTGCACGTCATCCATTTCTATCAGGCCCTGGTGCGTCAGCCCGACAACGACATTGCTGCGCGTACGATGATTTTCGCCGGTAAGGCCGCGCCAACCTACTGGAAGGCCAAGCTCATCATTAAACTGATCACCTCCATCGCTTCGGTGGTCAACAAGGATCCCCGTATCCGCAATAAGCTCAAGGTGGCTTTTCTGCCGAACTACAATGTTTCCCAGGCGGAGATTGTCATGCCGGCGGCGGACCTGTCCGAACAGATTTCAACTGCCGGAACCGAAGCATCCGGCACCGGCAATATGAAGTTTTCGCTCAACGGGGCATTGACCATTGGCACCCTGGATGGGGCCAATATCGAAATTCGTGAAGAGGTGGGCGAGGACAATATTTTTATTTTCGGCATGAATGCCGACGAAGCTGAGTTCGAACGGCTCAATCCGAGCCTAACGCCGACGGAAATCTGCAACCGGCGGCCGGATATCGCCGCTGTGATCGAAGCCATTGCCGATGGTTCTTTCAGTGGCGGTGACAGGGAACTCTTCCGGCCGCTGGTCGAATCACTCATGGATCGTCATGATCCGTATCTGGTGATGCTCGACTTCGAATCATATATAGAATGCCAGAAAATGGTAGGAAAAACCTTCCACGACCGTGAGAGCTGGACGAAAATGGCCATTCTCAATGTTGCCCGCATGGGGAAGTTTTCGACTGACAGAACCATCCGCCAGTATGCCAAGGATATCTGGAAAGTACCCGTCGATACGTAGGCGGCCACCGGCCCGGACAATTCATGACAAAAAGTGATGCCTTATCGAAACATCTGTCGGTTTCGTGGAGCAGGTCATTTCAATGCGGAAAATATCCGGGTTTACCCAGAACATTTCATGTAAAACGGATGATGAATCTCTTTTGAGGAATGGTACCAGGGTCTTAAAGAGTTTTTTTGGTGTCAACTGTTCGTGCAAAGTCCACCGGATGGGGTGGCTGTTGAGTTCTCGATCGAGGTCTTGGGGTCCGTGCAGGCGGAGAAAGAGATGAAAGCAGGATGGCAGGTCGGGAATGCAGGGCTGGGTCCAGTCGCCGCCGGCTGAAAAAACGTTGCAGCCTCTCCTCCAGAATGCTATACACACTCCTTTGCAGGTGCGACTTCGGCAAAAAAAACGGGCTGCCGGCGATTGTGCCGGTAGCCCGTTTTTATACTGGAGGCGGCGATCAGAGTCGAACTGATGAATAATGGTTTTGCAGACCACTGCCTTAGCCACTTGGCTACGCCGCCGTATACGCGAATTGCAGCATTGATTGTGCTGCGTGGCGCCATCGGCCCCGCTTCAGGCTCAAGCCTTTGGAGCACCTGTTTATACCATAATCTCTTTTTTTGACAAGAGGAAAAATACTCACAATGGATGTGGAAATCAAATCACTCGCTACCCGGAATAAGGAGATGCTGAGCGAGTTTGAACAGCTTCTGGGCTATCGTTTTACAGATCTGCGCCTGTTGCAAAAGGCCTTGATCCACTCTTCCTTTGCCTTTGAGCAGCCGCAGCTGTGTAAAAACAACGAAACGCTTGAGTTTTTGGGCGATGCCGTGCTCGATCTGGTGGTAGGCTATCTTCTCTTTCGACGTTTTCCTGATATGCGGGAGGGCGAATTGACAAAGATTCGCGCGGCCCTTGTCAACGAGACCCACCTGGCCTCCATGGCCCGGTGCATCGATATGGGAAGATTTCTCTATCTTGGCAAAGGAGAGGAGGCTTCCAACGGAAGGAACAAGACCTCGATTCTCTCCTGCGCCTACGAGGCTGTGGTCGGCGCCATTTTCGAGGATGGCGGTTATCGAACCGCCACTGAATTTGTCGAGCGTTTTTTCGCCCCTGCCATTGCCGGAAGGGAGGAAGACCTGCTCCTGGGTGATGGCAAAAGCAGACTGCAGGAGCTCTTGCAGGAGCGCTACAACGAAGCGCCTCAGTATCGGCTGGACGACGAGCAGGGACCCTCTCATCAGAAACTCTTCACTGTCTCCGTGATCTTTCGTGGTGAGGTGCTTGGCACTGGAATCGCCGGCTCCAAAAAAGAAGCCGAACAGAAGGCCGCCGCCGCCGCAATCCGTAAAAACTTCTAAGCGCTGTCCGAGAGCTTCGTTTTCTGCCCATGCCCTTTGTTATTCCCTATTTCATTCCTCACCAGGGCTGCCCTCACCACTGTCTTTTCTGTGATCAGCGGGCCATAATCGGCACGTTCTCCGAACGGAACCGAACGGTCGAGGAGATCGGCGCCACCATTGAGCAATGGCTGTCCTACAGGAGGGCGCCGGTGAAAGCCCAGGTGGCCTTCTACGGCGGCAGTTTCACCTGTCTCGATGAACAGCTGCAGGCCGTCATGCTCGAGGCGGTGAGTCCATGGATTGCAGCAGGCGAGGTATCCGGTATCCGCCTTTCCACCCGCCCTGACTGCATCGATCGCCGCTGCTGTGATATGCTTAGGCATTATGGTGTGGAAACGGTGGAACTGGGGGTGCAGTCCCTGGACAACAGGGTACTTGCGGCCGCCCGCCGCGGGCATACCGTCGAGGACTGCGAGACGGCGATGCGTCTGCTTGGCGGCAATGGCTTTCGCCTTGGCATACAGCTCATGCCGGGTCTACCCCTGGAAGACCGGGCTTCTTTTAGGCGGACGGTGAAAAAAGCGATCACCATGGAGCCTTCATTTGTCAGACTATATCCGACGGTGGTGGTCAAAGGCTCGGGACTGGCAGAAATGTATGAAAGCGGCGGCTACAGACCGTTGTCCCTGGATATGGCGGTGATTCTTACCGCCTGGGCCAGAAAGATCTTTACAGGTGCCGGCATCGATGTGGTACGCATGGGGCTGCAGCACTCGGCTTCGCTGGAAAAGAGCATTCTTACCGGACCCTATCACAGCGCCTTTGGCGAGTTGGTACTGGCACGGCAATGGTTTGGCCGCATCCAGAGGCTGCTTTCCCGATATCCGGGGAGAACCCTGCAGTTGAGGATTTCCACGAAAGACCGTTCCGCCTTTTATGGTGTGAAAAACAGCAACAGGGAGCGGTGGCGGACCCGTGGTCTTGAGAAGCGCATGAAGGTAGTGTTCGATAATACTTTAGAGAGAGGAAGAGTGAAGTATGTTGTCTGTTAACCAGCTGGATATCCGTTACGGCGAAAAACATCTTTTCAAAAATATTTCGGCCCGGGTACACCAGGGAAACCGCATTGGTCTGATCGGTGTCAACGGTGCCGGCAAATCGACACTGCTGAAAATCATGGCGGAGGAAATGTCGACCGACGACGGCGTGGTCAGTCGATCCAAAGATTTTTCAGTGGCCTATCTTCCTCAGGAAAGCAGTGCCGTTATTTCCGACAAAAGCCTCTACGACGAAGCCAAATCCGCATTTCACGATCTGCTGCAGCTTCAGGAGGAGGCCGTAGCGCTTAATAAGCGGCTGGGCCTGGCCGAACCGGAGACGGAGGAGTTCGAGAGCCTTCTGAAAAAACAGGGCGAGGTCCAGCACCGCCTTGATGGCAGCGATATCTATGCCCTGGAAGGGAAGATTGAGAAGGTTCTCAGCGGTCTGGGCTTTAAAGAAGAGGACATGGAAGCTCCGGTGTCCTCCTTTTCGGGAGGGTGGCTCATGCGGCTGATGCTTGCGAAAATGCTGCTGTCGTCGCCCTCGTTGCTGCTGCTCGACGAACCCACAAACCATCTCGATCTCGATTCACTCACCTGGGTCGAAGACTTCCTCCTCAATTACCAGGGAGCAATGATCATCATCTCCCATGACAGGGCATTCTTAGACAAAACCACCAATCTTACCTGGGAGCTGAGCCTGGGCAATCTGACGGTCTACAAGGGCAATTATTCCTACTATGTCCGTGAGAAGGAGGAGCGTCAGCAGATAGAAAAGGCCAGCTACGACAATCAGCAGGCCAAGATCCGTCAGACCATGCGGTTTGTCGAACGGTTCAGGGCCAAATCGACCAAGGCCAAGCAGGTGCAGAGCAGACTCAAGCAGCTGGAGAAGATGGAGGTTATCGAACGTGCCGAAAACGAGCAGCAGGTCCGTTTTTCTTTTCCACCGGCGCCGGCCTCGGGCAAGGATGTTCTGGAAGTTGAAGGCCTGGCGAAAACCTATGGCGACAAGGAGGTTTTTCACGGCGTCGACATCTCCTTGCATCGCGGCGACAAGGTGGCGGTGGTGGGTGTGAACGGCGCCGGGAAATCGACTCTTTTGCGCATCCTTGCCGGTCAGCTTGAGTCCGACCGCGGCAGCATACGCTACGGCGCCAACGTCAAAATCTCCTATTTCGGCCAGCATCAGGCCAAGGAGCTTGCTCCCGGCTTAACAGTCCTGGAAACTATGGCGCCGGCCTCAGAGGAGTTGACGGTCACCCGGGTCCGTTCCCTGCTCGGGGCCTTTCTCTTTCGCGGTGACGACGTCGACAAAAAGGTGTCGGTGCTTTCCGGCGGTGAGAAAAGCAGGTTGGCTCTGGCCAGGATGATCGCTCAGCCTGCCAACCTCATGCTCCTCGACGAACCGACCAACCATCTTGATATGAGTTCGCAGGAGGTTTTGCAGGAGGCCATGCGCCAGTATGACGGCACCATCGTCGTTGTCTCGCACAACCGTTACTTTCTAGACAGTTTCGTTAACAAGGTACTGGTGGTGGGCGGTGGAGAGGCCCTTTTACATCCCGGCAACGTGGCCGAGTATCTGCGCCGGCAGGCCCTTGAAAAGGAAGAAAGGGAGACGGCGGAAGCCTCTGTGCGGGCGAAGCAACAGAAGAATCAGGCAAAGCCGGTGATGAATAAAAAAGAACAGCGCCAGCTGGAGGCACAAAGACGCCATGAGCGTAGCCGTCTGGTGGGAACGTGGGCGAAAAAACTGGAGGAATCCGAGGAACAGGTGGAGCGCTACGAGCAGTTGAAAGAATCATTGGAGGTGCGGATGGCCGATCCTCAACTCTATCAGGACGAAGCGGCCTGGGCTGAAACCAGCAGGGAATATGACGATTGCAAGCGGCGCCTGGAACGCTGGTACGAGCGCTGGGAAGAAGCTCAGGAGAAAATCGACGAGATAGACGCCCGGCTGGAAAACGGTTGAAGCGGTTATGAAGACACCTCGGTCTCGTGCTGTTTGTTGGTGTGGTTGTGATTCGGCCAGGCCTTGAGAACGCCCTGAAAGAGGATTGCCAGGGGGATAGCGAAAAACACACCCCAAAATCCCCATATGCCACCGAAGAAGAGTACGGCGACGATGATGGCTATGGGGTGGAGGTTGATGACCTCGGAGAAGAGAATCGGCACCAGCACATTGCCGTCGAGGATCTGGATTACTCCATAGGCGACGACTATCCAGACCAGGTCGATGCTCCAGCCGAATTGGAAAAAAGCCACCAGAGCCACGGGAAAGGTGATGACGGCGGCGCCGATGTAGGGAACCAGAACGGAGAGGCCGACGACCAGGCCGAGCAACATTGCATAGTTGAGCTTCATGAGTGTGAAGGTCAGGTAGCTTGCCGCCCAGATCATCAGGATTTCCCAGAATTTTCCGCGGATGAAGTTGCCCAGCTGCGCATCGACTCCCCGCCAGACCCGGGTGGCAAGACCGCGCTCCTTGGGAAGATAACGGCGGGCCCAGGTGAGAATAAGCTCCTTGTCCTTGAGAAAGAAGAACACCAGCAGTGGCATGAGGACGATGTAGACAATCAGGGTGATGATGCCGATAACGGACGAGAGGGTCTGGCGCAGCATGTTATCGGTGAATCTGCCCGCTTCTCCCCTGATCTGATTGAGCACGTTTTCAATTTCCGTTTCACTGAATATCGAGGGATAATGTTCCGGCAGGGCGAGAATGAGAGCCTGTATGGCACTCAGCATTGCCGGGACCTCCTGCAGAAGTTCTGTGGCCTGGCGGGTCAGCAGCGGTAAAAGCCAGAACAGAAGGGCCAGCATGACCAGAAAAAAGAGGGAGAAAACCGCCAGCAGGGCAATGATGCGAGGTATGCCGAGCCGCTGCAGGTTGTGTATGATGCCCTCGAGCAGATAGGCGATGATGACGCTGGCGATAACCGGTACCAGATGTTCACCGGCAAAAAGTATGGTGATCAGACCTGTCAGCAGCAGTCCGGCCAGGATCACCACCTGTGGATCGGAAAAATATCGTCTGAACCATTTCTTAAGTACATCCATTGCAGCTCTCTGTCCTCCTCGTTTCTTTCTGCGCTGTAATCTATCGCATTCCTGTATATATTTCCAGCGTTTCTTGGAGTTTATCGTGAGGCCTCAGCTTCTCTCATGAGGTCGTACCGGCCATCTGGCTTTTTGTCTTTTTTCCGGCCGTGGCTATCGTATTGAGGAGCAACCGAGGAGCAACCGAGGAGCAACCGAGTAGCAACCGCGTAACAATAACAGCAGGAGGTGTAACCATGAAGAATACCGTATTGACGGCAAAGGTGATTATGTACGCCGGTATGGCTTTGCTGCTGTCATTCTATCTTGCCGCCTGTACCCAGGTAGGCCGGCACATTCCGGCAGCACAATTGATAGCACTGGACGATGCTCTTCGAGAAGGAGAGGGCCGTTTCAGCGACGACGGGCTGCATGTCGTCTACAGTTATGACCGCCAAGGCGACAGTCTGGTGGTTGGGGGTCGGGTTGCCTACAACCTGCCAGTGGAGTCTCTTGATGTCTATCTTCTTTTCATTGATACCGGCGGGACGGTGATCGATCA
>CAKZOA010000113.1 GCA_937132035.1 uncultured Desulfobulbaceae bacterium
GAGGCCGGCAGCGTGGCGGGCGGGCAGGACACCGGCCAACAGTCCGATGACCATGGCCAGCACTTCGGCATAGAGGGCATAGAGCCAGGGTGTATGTGTGGGCAGGCCTGGCACCAGCAGACCTAGCACCCAGGCTATTCCGGCGCCCAGGCTCAATCCGAGCAGACCGCCGGTTGCCGCCAGTACTATCGCTTCGCCCATGAAAAGCAAAAGAATCTGGCTGCGGTCAGCGCCGAGCGCTCGGAGCAGACCGATCTCCGAGGTCCGTTCGCTGACGGCGATGGTCATGATGGTGATGATGCCGACGCCGCCGACCAACAGCGAAATGGCGCCAAGGCCACCGACGGCCAGGGTGAGAATACCAAGTACGGAGCCCAGTACCTTGAGCATTTCTTCCTGGGTGGTGATGGTGAAATCCTCTGAGCCGTGGCGGCTTGTGAGCAGCTTTCTAATTCTTTCGGCAATGGTTTTCGACTGGAGGCCGGTCTGGTAGACAATGTCGATTTCCATCAGGCTCTGCTGATTGAAAAGACTCATGGCCCTGGTGGTGGGTATGTAAACGGCATCGTCGAGATCGAAGCCGAGCATCTGCCCCTTGGTTTCCATGACGCCAATAACCCGATAGCGTTCACCGGCAACTCTGATACGCTGGCCCAGGGGGCTGTGGTTGCCAAACAGTTCGTCTGCCACCCTGCTGCCAAGTACGGCGAAGGCCCTGGCGGCACTCCTGTTGTCTTCGGGCAAAAACCGGCCTTTAACCACCCGGATCTGCCAGACCCGACTGGCGGAGGGGCCGGCTCCGTATACAGTGGTGCGACGCCTTCGTTGTTCGAATTCAACGGCGGCGTTGCCCTGCACCAGGGCGACGGTGTCGATGACTCCGGGAATACGACGAAGAGCCTCCTCGTCGGCAATGCTCAGGGGCCGGACGGTATTGACAAGCGCTCCGGATACGCCGGCTGTGGTAGAGCGACCGGGATTAATGGCGATGAGATTGGTGCCGAACTGGGTGAATTCGGCAAGAGTGAAGCGGTGGATACCTTCGCCGATGGATGTCAACAGCACCACGGAGGCAATGCCTACACCAATGCCAAGGATGGTAAGGACGCTGCGCAGGCGCTGGTCGATCAGCGACCCGAGGGAAATCTTGATGATGTCTCGGGCATACATTCTTTCACCGCCTTGAAAGAGATACTACCGGGTCGAGTCTGGCCGCCCTTCTGGCCGGCACAACGCCAAAAACAATACCGGTGGTGAGCGCAACCCCCACAGCCGCCCAGAGTGACCAGAGCGGTGTCGACAGGGGAAAGCCTGGATAGATACGTGACAGAACCCAGGTCGCTGCCGCCGCCAACACAAGGCCAAGCACCGCGCCGATGGCGGACAAAACAGCGGACTCTGCCAGGAAAAGAAGAAGAATCCGGCCAGCCGGGGCTCCCAGGGCCTTGAGCAGTCCTACCTCGGATTGGCGCTGGGAGACGGCGATGAGCATGACATTCATGATGAGGATGCCGGCCACCGCCAGGCTTATGGCGGCAATACCCATAACCGTCAAGGTCAGGGCCGTAAAGATACGGTCGAAGGTGGCGAGGACGGCATCCTGGCTGATGATGGTTATGTCGTCGTCGCCATCATGTCGTTCTTGGATGATTTGGGCTATGTTCTTTTTCGCTCTGGGGATGGCATCGCGGCTGACTGCCTCGATCATGATGCGGAAAAGGGAAGTGGTATTAAAGAGCGACTGGGCTGATGCTACTGGAATGATGACGATATCAGCGATGTCTAGGCCTACGGACTCGCCTTTTGAAGAGAGTACGCCAATAACCCGAAAACGCCAGTCACCGACACGGATCTGTTTGCCCACGGCCGGGGCGCTGCCGAAAAGTTCGATTTTGGTCTGATGGCCGAGCACGCAGATGGGGGCGGCCCGGGAAGAATCACTTTCAGGCAGAAAGCGCCCCCTGGCCATGGTGAGCTGTCGAACCTGAAAAAGCGCCGAGGTCGAACCGAGGATTGTTACTTCGCGTTGCCTGTTTTCATGGGAGACGGGAGCTGCGCCTACGGCAATGGGGGCAATGTGACGGATGGCCGAAGAACGGTACAGGGCCAGGGCGTCGTCTATGGTAAGATCCCGGGGAGTTGCGCCCAGAAGAGGAGGGGGGCCGCCGACGGTTTCCGATCTGCCGGGCAGAACGATGAGCAGGTTGGTGCCCAGCGACGAGAACTGGCCAAGGACATAGCGGCGGGCACCGTCGCCGAGAGTGGAAAGCAGTACAACGGAACCTACGCCGATGCCCATGGCAACAAGCATGAGCAGAGTTCTGGTCGGGTAGCCGGTTGCCGCTTTAAAGGCGAAATTGATGATGTCGAGTGGTTTCATCTCTGCTCCGGTGCACCTGCCGGTTCATCGGTCCGCGTCGATGCGGCCGTCCATCATGCTGATCCGGCGTTTGGCGCGGCTGCCTATCTCTGCGTCATGGGTGACCATGATCAGGGTGATATTATTGCTATTGAGGGCCTCGAGTATATCGACAACCTCCTGACCGGAAACGCGATCGAGATTGCCGGTGGGCTCGTCGGCAAGGAGGATGTGCGGATGCATGACGGTCGCCCTGGCGATGGCCACTCGCTGGCGCTGGCCTCCGGAAAGCTGGTCGGGGCGATGGCCTGCGCGGTTGGCCAGGCCAAAGGAGGTGAGCGCCTTGGTGCTCCGGTCTTTTCTTTCCGCTGGAGCGAGGCCGGCGAGTTTCATCGGCAGTTCGATATTTTCGGTGGCGGTCATTCGCGGCACCAGATGAAAAAACTGAAAGACAAAACCTATCTTATGGCACCTCAGCTGGGCCTGTTGATGGTCGCTGAGAGTGGTCAAATCTTCCCCTTCGAGGAGATAGGTGCCGCTGTCAGGTCGGTCGAGCAGGCCTATTATATTGAGCAGTGTAGACTTGCCGGATCCCGACGGACCCATGATGGAGACATATTCGCCGGCGGCGATGGCGAGATCGACATCATCGAGGGCGACAACCCGTTCGTCGCCGACCTGGAACTCTCTGCGGATGTGACTGAGGGTAATCATTTACCGTCCTCGGCCGGCACTGCGGCAGCGCCGTTTTTCAATCGGGGATGGTCGATATTAGTGACCACCGACTGGCCGGCCTCGAGCCCGGTAAGGATCTCGGTAAATGCCCAGTTGGCAAGGCCCGTAGTGACCGGCACCCGGCGTACTTTCTTTTCTTCTTCGAAAAAGACATAGACGCTGTCGCCTTCAATAAGTGCTTCGGTGGGGATTGTGAGAGTGTTGGCGCTGGTTGCCAGGATGATTTCCACATCGGCACTGTAGCCGGCCAGCAGATCATCGATGTCATCTGCTTTGGCGAAGGATGCTTCAATGCCGACGGTTCTGGCCTGCTTTTCAAGGTCAAGGACGTAGGGAGAGATGCGCCGCACTTTGGCGGCGAATGTTCTTTCTTTGAAGGCATCAAGGGTGATGCGTGCCTCCATGCCGACCCGGACTCCGGCGGCGTCCATTTCGTCGATGGGAGCATTAACATAATAGCAGTTATTCTCAATGAGGTCGACGGTGGGAGGAATCTGTACACCAACGGGGGAAGGGGTGACAAACTCACCTCTTTCGCCGTTGATCTTGGCAATTACTCCGGCGAAAGGAGCTAGCAGGCGGGTGCGGGACAGATTTGCCCGGGCGATGTCAATGCGGACCGAACTGGTTTTGATTACGGCCCTGGTGGCATCGCATTGGGCCTGGGAGGACTCAGCCTGGGTGACGGCTCGGTCAAACACCTCTTCCGAGGTCGACGAGCTTTGATAGAGCGTACGGGCTCTTTCTGACTGGCGTTGCGCGTCGATGGCGCTAACGCAGGCCGCCATGGATTCAGCCCGGGCTACCTCGAGCTGTTGCTGGGCAAGTTCCAGTTGCGCGACGAGATCATTGTTCCAGATCTCCAGCAGCAGGTCCCCCCTTTTGACCTGATCTCCCTCCTCAATGGGCAGCCTGGCAATCTGGCCGCCGATGCTTGGCGAAAGTTTGGCTCTGCGGCAGGCGTTTACGGTGCCGGCTCTGGTGTTGGCCACCGTTTTCTCCACCGTACTCAGTATGACCGGTTTGAGGTATGCTTCCAGTGGCTCCGGCCTGGTTTGGTGCCAAATGAAAAAAGCGATTATTGCAACAATCAGTAGAGCAATGATCCACCGAATCAGCTTTCGCATCATATCTCCTTCGAGCAGGTGTTGCTGCTTATGACGACAGGTTCAGCCCGAGAACGCAACCTGCCCGCGACAATGGCACTGCCAAATAAGAGTATTTCCTTTTACATACATGGTCAAGCACTTCTGCCGGTGTTGATGCTATCAGCGCAGCTCCTCTGTTTATTGTTGCTCCCAGTTACTGCATCGCCGGTCTTTAGCGGTCTCCAAACCTTCCATATTCGTACGGC
The DNA here is from genome assembly GCA_937132035.1 of uncultured Desulfobulbaceae bacterium. GTDB lineage: Bacteria > Desulfobacterota > Desulfobulbia > Desulfobulbales > Desulfocapsaceae > Desulfopila_A. The sequence goes on from CAKZOA010000113.1 coordinate 4,449, forward strand.
TTGACATCTTTCCCGGCTAGCTTATTTTTTAAGTATCTAATAGAGTTACAGAAGATGAAATTGCAGACGACGCGGAGGGCGGCAATGAAAGGCGAACACGAGCACAAACATCTCCACAGTCATGAACATGTTCACGAGCATGAGCACGAGCACAGCCATGGTGATAGCAGCCACAGCCATAAGCACAGTCACGAGCATGCTCATGAGCATCTCCATGAGCACAAGCATCAGCATGACCATGAGGCCAATGCCGAGGTCCACGACCATGACCATCAGGGAGAGCATGGCGAACATCATCATGACCACCCCGGTCATGAAAACGAAGGCCACGATCATGACCACTGATCCGTGATGGCTTTATGACTATGACACCGGCCTAGACGACCGGTGCGTGAAGTGCAGTAACTCAAAAAAACAATGGCCAGTTGCAACCTCCTGGCTTCCTTAACAGAGGCTTGGGCTGCGCCGGCAGAGAAGATCTCTTCCAGCGGCCCAGAACTGTCCACCTACCACTTGTGGTGCATACCTTCGGTCCGGCGGGGAAGTATCTTCCTGCTCTCTAGCCTCAAACGAACCATATAAAGATTTGATTACACCTTATTCTCAGCAACTCAGTCTGCGACAGGGATACTCTTTTCCCGGTACGCCATGAACTCATCCCTGGGGACTCGACTGCAGCCGTCCAGGCTGCAGACGCCCGTGAAAGGAGCACCCCTGTCTTCCCATAGAGTGTCATACAGTTGTTAATGAAGATTGCAGGTAAAGAGCCATGGGAGCACGATGCACTCTGCATTACCTCTCGTTTTCTGGCCATTGCTTGAGATTGAAATGTATTTCCCCGCACTTTACCCAGCAATTGTTCTCCTGACCCGCATCTTTTATAAGTAACGGGTGAGGTTGTTTTTTATGACCTCATGCTCTACCATACATTCAGTCCCTCGAATAAGGGACATGTTGCTGGCTGCAGGTGATAGGATAATTTTCTATGCATTCATCTTTTCGAAATCCAGATGCAGAGAAATTGCCCCGGCATGCCGGCTGTAACACAACCATTTAATGAAAAGGAGTAAGAAAATGGCAAATTGCTGTGACATGCAGGAAGGAGATCTGTTTGTATGCGAGGTCTGCGGGCTCGAACTCACCGTCAAAAAGGCCTGTGCCTGCAACACCGACGCACCCGAAAAGTGTACCGTTCCCTTGCAGTGCTGTAACCAGGATATGAAGAAAAAGGGGTAACGCTGCATTTTTCATGATCACCAAAAAGAGAAGAGGAGGCCTGACGGTCTCCTCTTCTCTTTTTGGTGGAGCCACCGCTACCCCTCAACGAAGAAGGGAGCGAGGACAATTGTATCCAGCGGTTATGATCTTCTGTGGTATTGGGATGATCGATTTCCTTGCCAAGTGAGACCTGTACCTCGAATACCTCATCGGCGACGACCTGGTCTTTGCATTCTATGACCTGAACGAGCTTTTCTGATTTCCAGCAGGCTGTTTGAAAAAGCTCTCCAATTGTAGACATCTCTTCTTTTTAAAGTTTGGTGGATTGTTTGAGTTTGCAATTCCTATAGTGTTCACCTTTGAGCGAAAACACAAATATCTCAGGAAAATAATGCGCAGAAAATGAGAATTACTTACAGTTTCTGCAGAAGAGTAGCAAGAACGCTCTTTCATGGTCGTTTGCTGGCCGAAGTCGAAGAGACCTCTGGTCGTTGGCTGTTATGGCTTCGCAGGCGGAGATACCGGATGGGTGAGCCTCAAGCGTTAAGACCCGGTTTGGCGATAAGGACTGGGCAGGTGGACATCGCTGCGGTTTTTTCGATGATGCTTCCCCAGAACATTTCGAAAATTGAAGGACTGCCAATGGCACCGAGAATAATGAGGTTCATGTCTTTCTCTCTGGCATATTCCGCCAGTGCTTTCCCTGGCTGCTGCAGCCGCATAATCGTGAACAATTTTTCTTCAGACAGTTCTGATGATGCTCTCAACTTTTGGAGCAGAGCCCTGCTCTTACCCTCTGCCTCCTGCATCACTCCATAGCGCAGTGAACGCTCCACCGGCAGATCGATGGCGTGCAGGGCATGCACTTCTCCGCCATAGCTTGCTGCCAGTTCCTGGCTCCGCTGCCATGCCAGCTGTGCTGATTCGGAACCGTTGATCCCGACGAGGAGCTTCCTGAAACCGATATCGGCTTTTTCGGGGACCAGCATTACATCACAGTGACTGCCGAGTACTATCTCAGCCGTGGTGCGGCCAAGCAGCATTCGCTCCAGGTGGTATTTCCTCGAGCAGCCCAGGACAAGAAGGGAAGCGCCGATCTCTCGGGCGGCTCGCGCTATTTCTTCACTTGGCTTGCCGTAACAGTGTATCGTTTTTATCTCAAGTCCGAGCGAGACGGCATACTCTTCCGCCCTGCGAAGGCTTTGCTGGAAAGGGGCGTTAAATTTTCCTTCGACATCGTCAATGAACAACCTGTTCATATTCCCTTCGTATTTCGGGGTTACTGCTACGACGACAACTCTGGCCTGCAGTGATGTGGCTATTACCAGGCTCTTTTTAAAGATGTTTTGTCCGGCTTCAGAATTGTCGATTGCCACGAGGAGTGTTTTCATTTTTTGCGCCTGCGATGGTGTTAACGATAATCGATCTTGCCAGCGGATTGCAGACGGAGCTGCGAACTGCCGCTGTGCACCGAAGAATCTCTGAACGTTTTTGATTTATGGTGGTTTGGCGTGAGATGCGGCAGGTGCCGTTGCAGCTTGATTGCCGCCAGCATATGCTCAACAAGGGTAGACTGTACCACCAGGAAAAGACAGGCAGTTGTCGCAGGCAGGGCAGCGTAGACGCCGCCTCTGGTCCAGTAATCCATTATCAGGTCGTTTTGCCAACCGACTATTCCATAGAGAACTGCTGTAATCACACCCATGAGCAATGCCTTGAGGACATGATCTCTTCTCCCCGAGCCGCTTTGGTCTTGCCAGCACCCCCTTTCCGACTGCATTCGGCCACTGCTGCCTGTCTTCTCATTCGTCTGCGTCTCGGAAAGGGTGAAAATCGGTAATGGGGCCTCAATCATGGTCTCACTGAGGCCCGGACTTTGATTAATAACAATGAAGTCGATGCGTCGGACGATCTGACAGAGTCTGTTGACCACATCGGTTACTCTACCATTTTCGATAATAGTGTCACAGGTGACGCCGTACTCTTCCGCCATACATTTGAAGGTTGAACGACTTTCGGCCACCGCCACGGAGAGCATGCGAAAACGGACACCGCCGTCCCAGAGCTGGGGAAGGGTATTTATGTAGGCTACCAGAATTTTGCTTCCAAGTCTCGCCGCCAGGTTCACAGAATAGCTCATCACGGCAGGAGCGACACGACTTTTACGGGTCACCACAAGAATAACAGATTGTTTGGCGTGAGGCGCGCGGGGATTATCATCTGATCCGGTACGGGCTTCTTCTCGTACATCCACAGCAGTGCCATACATAGATTCGCTCATCATCGATTCGCTTTCCTTCCATCTTTGTGTGCCGTCTTGAGGCTTCACATTCACGAAGCAAATAGCGTACCATACCTGGTCTCAGGTGCTATCATGTTGAATACATAGATATTGTTGTATTTGCTCGATGGGTGAGGAGTTATAGGGCGTTGCGATGTGCAACGGCGACGAGGCACAGAGGGGAATCTCTTTTGGCCGGCCAGCGTCGAGCAGTATCTGTGAAAAGAGAGTTTTTTTGTGAAAAACAAATAGAATACAAAAGCTTATATGGAAGTGCCGCAAAAAAGGTCCACGGAGAAAGGATGGTTTTGGGACACTGGGATGACACCTGCCCCTGTTGCGGAATGCAACATTTGATCATGTTGTGGTGTTTGTTTGTATATGTGTCTGAAATATCATGATTAATGTGAGTTGTTGCCGGTCTGCTGTTGCATAGTGCAACGATTGGAATGGTTGTGTTTTGTTTTTTATGTCTTTGATTTTTATGGATAAAGTCGAAATATACCCGTTGGCATTGCTATTGCATTTTTACCTATGAATTGAGTGACACGAGAGGGCGCTCGGACTTTCCGGTAGGGCAAAGGATGCATGTAGTCCCGAATGCCTATGCCGTTGTAGGTAAATAGCGGTATTGCCGTCTCCGCAGGGGCTCCGATTAGTGGGAGTGTACTAAAGAGGATTCCTCTAGCCAGTGTGTAGAGGGAAAGGAATATCATCGGTAAAAAAAACTGTAATGAAACAAGGAGAGTAAAAAGACTATGAGACAGCATAATCAGACACAGTTGAGAGTTGACAGGGGCAAGCGCAGTACCACCAACAAGGCGCCGGCAATTGCTCCGGGAAAGAGCAGGGGGCTTGAGACCAGGCGGACCAAGCGAAGGCCGGTTTCGAAAATGGTTCTGTTCGGAGCCCTGTCGATGGCATCCTATTTCCTGCTTTTCTCAAACGAACAACTGGTTACCCAGACCTATACCCTGGGTGGGTGGTACGCTGCCTTTCCTGTTTTGACTGCGTTCTTATTCTCCTTTGTACACGGTGCGTTTGCCAGCAATCTGTTGAGTGTATTGGGAATAGAGGCCAAAAAAACTGTTACATCATAAAAGTGGAATAAGGAGATTCGATCGATGAAAAAGTTTGTTTTGCTACTTTTGACAATACTGCTCCTAATGCCGGTTTTGGATAAGGCACACGCCGGCGGGCCTCCTCCCAAAAATGTCCTCAAGGGCGTATTCACTTCTGTTGACCGGGAGCAGCATACGGTAATACTTCAGGTCGACGGCAGCGGTAAACTTAAAAAGCTCATCGTTGGCGAGGAGCTTGCTTTGGAAGAGGTGCCACTGGGTAAAAAGGTGCTTGTAAGCCTTGATCCCCATGCAGGCCCTAATGTCATCAAGGATGTATCCGTGATGTTTATGGATATGACCGTCATCAAGATTTTCGCCTTTCTGATGGTCGGGCTTATTGGCGGACTTCTTTCCGGTTTTATCGGGTCGGGCGGCGCTTTCGTGCTCACCCCGGCCATGATGTCGCTCGGTGCTCCCGGAGCGGTTGCTGTCGCCAGTAATATGTGCCACAAATTTCCCAAGGCCATGGTGGGAGCCTTCAAACGGTGGAAGTATGGACAGGCTGATATCAAGCTTGGTTTGGTCATGGCCGTTACCGCCATCATCGGCGTCCAGATTGGTATCAAAGTACAGAAATTTATCCTCAATCATTGGGGGAATGCCGGCTCGAACCTGTATGTTAGTGTGGTTTTCGTCTGCGTCCTGCTGCTGGTGGGTGCCTATGTTCTTTTCGATGCCTATAAGCTTGCCAAGGGCACAGGGGAGGAGAAACAGTCCAGCCTCGCGCTATCTCTACAAAAGATAAACCTCTGGCCAATGATGGAGTTCAAGGTCGCCAAGGTACGGATTTCTGCCTGGATTACCATTCCGGTGGGGCTGATGACCGGTATGCTGGCGGCAACCATTGCAGTGGGCGGTTTTATCGGCGTTCCCGGCATGATTTATGTAGTCGGCGCTTCGGCGCTTGTCGCCTCGGCTACGGAATTGATCGTTGCTTTTATTATGGGTGCCTGGGGTTCCATTCAGTGGGGGCTTTCGGGGCTGATCGACATCCGTATGACATTGCTCATCCTCGCCGGCTCCCTCATTGGTGTGCAACTCGGTGCTCTCGGTACGACCTATGTCAAAGATTACATGATTAAACTCGTCATGGCCGCGGTGATGCTGATAGTCGCAGTTTCCAGAGGTGCTAAGATTCCCGGATATCTGGCAGATCTCAATATCGGGCCAGTTTTGGGTGAGCGACTCGCTTTCGTGCTCAATACTATCAGTTTCTGGGCCTTGATAGCCGCACTGGCAGTAGCCGGTGTAATCATAACCGTTGCCATGATTCGAGGTATGATCCAGGCCAAGGTCGAAGAGAGGCAGCAAAGCGTCGAGGGTGCCCTGCCTCATTCCTAAGGAGACGATTTGATGGGTCGGGCCCGGACGGGGTCACGGATAGGTCATTATCCGGGGGCGGCGCAGCAGTTGTCCGCTATTTGCTACACTGCTGTGAACATGATCCTTTCCGGGTTCGGCCGAGATATGGAAAGCTCTTTGAAGGTGGCTGGCGCCAGGTGCATGAAAAACTCCGCCCAGTACGATGAGGACGCAAATAGAGAAGGAAACAGTACTCAGTGGCAGTGATGATGCTGCCTAAAAAAATGAGTGAGGTTCGTTATGGAATATGGATACCTTTTTACAACACTGGTAGTGGCCATTGGAGTATGTCACATTGTCTGGCGGGCGATTGGAGTGATTAGCGAGCATCTGGGAGTCTCTGGGAATGACCAGTACTATAGGATGAGTCGTTCATCCCGCAAGCGAATTGACTGGTATGTTTTCTTCAGTCCTTCTGATTTGACCCCACCAGCTGGAAAAGCCGTAACCGCCGGCAACAATGTCACGACCGAAAAAACCGATGGGACTCAACGGGCAGGCAGAGAGGCGAAGAGGAGCAGACCGCGCTTGTATGTGGGGAAATGACGCCAAAATGAGGCCTAAGAGACAGAAAGCCCCTGGTAATGCTGGTTGGTATCCGAAGCCCTTTTCTGTGCTTGCTGGCCACCCGCCTTTTTCGGTTGTCCCTTTCCGTTGATCATTCCTCTTAAGAGACCGGCAGTGGCTGTTCAGCAGAGCCGCAGTGTGGGGGAGATATGACCATAATATCGATTTCCAGGGGAGCCTGCAGCAAGGGGGAATCCATTGCCATACGGGTGGCGGAGCGGCTGGGGTTTTGCAGTGTCTCAAGAGAGGTTATCTTCGAGGCATCTCGTGACTTCCAGATTCCTGAAAACAAGCTGGCCCGTGCATTTCATGATGCCCCTTCGCTGATGGAACGTCTCACCTATGAAAAACAGCAGTACATGGTCTATGTGACGGCGAGGATCCTGCGCTGGTTACAAGGCGATAATGTCGTCTACCACGGCCTGGCCGGACATTTTTTTGCTTCAAATATTTGCCATCACCTGAGGGTAAGGGTTTTGTCGAGAATGGAGGACCGAATCAGTGCCCTGACAGGCCAGCTGCAAATCCCACGTAAAAAGGCTCTGGTTATACTGGAAAAAGAGGACAGCATGCGAAGAGCGTGGAGCCGCGACCTTTATGGTGTTGACACTTTTGATATGCGGCTCTATGATCTGGTCATAAACCTTGATAGACTTCTGTCGGAAGATGCCGTGGATCTTATTTGCGAGACGGCATGCCGGTCCCAGTTTCAATCAACTTCCGAATCGCTCGAGGCTGTCGCTTCGCTTGCCTTCGCAGCAGAGGCCAAGGCTTTACTGGCCCGTGATTATCCAGGCTGTGATGTATATGCAGAGGGGGAGGATCTGGAGGTAACTGTCCGGCTTTCTTCGCATGCGGAAAAGGCGGTGGTGATCTCTAAAATTGAATCGATCCTTTGCACCCTTCCCGCTGTGGCCTGTGTTCAGGTCAACGTCATTCCGGCAACACTCTTTGGCTGATACCGTGATATACCCTTTATAACGCGGTGGGGTCCACGAACCTTTTCGAATGTGATATCTCTATGAACTTTTTCAAGAAAAGCGGCAAGGTTGCGGAAGCTGAACCTGAGCAGAGCAAAAACGATGCTTCCCCGCTTGACGACATTCGCAAAAAAGTCGACACAAGCAACTTGCCCCAGCATGCGATGGAAGCGGTAAAACGAGAGCTTGAAAAGCTCGAAAAAACCGACCCGGGCCTGGCCGAATATACCGTAGGGATCAACTATATCGAACTGATAACCTCGCTTCCTTGGTCGCTGTCGACCAAGGGACACCTCGAACTTGAAAGGGCAAAATCAATTCTTGACACTCGCCACAACGGGCTTCTGCAGGTAAAACAGCGTGTCCTGGAGTTTCTTGCTGCAAGGTCTCTGCGGGAGAAGGCCAGTAAGAGGATACTGCTCGTTGATGACGAGGAGATTGCCAGGGATAATATGGCCCACTTCCTTGTAAAGGAAGGCTTCCACTGCTCATGCGCCCATAACGGTGTCGTTGCCCTGGGCATACTTGAAGAAGAGGATATCGATCTGATCATCAGCGACCTGAAAATGGAGCAGATGGATGGCTTGGAACTGCTGGCCGAGGTCAACAGGATCTATCCGGATATCCCAGTGGTACTGGTAACCGGTTTCGCAACCGTGGATTCGGCAGTCAAAGCCTTGAAAAACGGGGCGGCACACTACCTCGGCAAACCTGTGAACCTCGAGGAATTGAAAAAGACCGTCGACGAGGTATTGCAGAAAAAACAGATTGCCGAAATCGGCCGGGGTCCCATTCTCTGTTTCACCGGCCCTCCTGGTACCGGCAAGACTTCGGTCGGCAAGAGCATCGCCGAAGCATTGCAGCTTGAGTTCACGAGGATATCGCTTGCCGCCCTCCATGATGAGGCCGAACTGCGGGGGCATCGCCGCACCTATGTCGGGGCTATGCCGGGTAGGATAATAAAGGAACTACAACGTCTGGGTGTCAACAATCCGGTTTTCATGCTCGATGAAATCGACAAAATCGGCCAGGACTTCCGTGGCGATCCGGCATCCGTTATGCTCGAGGTGCTCGATCCCGAGCAGAATCTCAAGTTCACCGACTATTACCTGGAAATACCTTTCGATCTTTCACGGATAATGTTCATAGCCACGGCCAACGATCTGACACAGTTGCCAGGACCGCTTCTGGACCGGATGGAGATTATCGAGTTTACAGGCTATACGGAAAAGGAAAAAAACAGCATTGCCAGGCAATTCATTATCCCTCGCCAGCTGAAATCGACCGGACTGGACCGAACCAGTGTTGGCTTCACTCCTCAGGCGGTGACAAAGATAATAAACGAGTATACCAAGGAGTCGGGACTTCGTAATCTTGAACGGCAAATAGCCAATGTCTGCAGAAAGATAGCACTGCAGCACATCACCGGTGGAGAAGAAGAGACGACTGAAGTACGAGTAGATGATGTCCGCCATCTGCTCGGGCCGCGGAAGTTCGTCAGGAGCGCCGCCGAGAGCGAGCCGAAGATCGGCCAAACCACGGGTCTTGTCTGGTCTGCTGCCGGCGGTGAGATTATCAGCGTCGAAACAGCGCTGATGAAAGGAAACGGCAGGCTCCTTCTCACTGGTTCACTGGGCGACATCCTCCAGGAGTCGGCCCAGACCTCCTTGAGCTATATTAAGAGCAGGGCCGGGACCTACGGCGTCAATGAAGAACTGTTTAGCGAAAAGGACATTCATATTCATTTTCCTGCCGGCGCCGTCTCAAAGGATGGGCCCTCCGCCGGAATCACCATCTTCGTGGCGCTTCTTTCTCTTCTCACCACGCGTCCGGCCCGCAGGGACATTGCCATGACCGGCGAGATGTCGCTGAGCGGCCGAATTTTACCGGTCAGTGGCATCAAAGAAAAACTCCTGGCCGCCCAGCGCGCGGGTATACGGAAGGTTTTTCTTCCTGAGGCGAACGCCGAGGAGGTGGAGATGCTGGCGGATGATGTCAGGGAAGGGCTTGAAATCGTGCTGGTAAGGGATGGCGATGAGGTTGTCGAATCGGTGCTGCTGGCGCCGGAAGGGTAATAACTTTTTTTGAAAGGCTTTTAGCCTGCTTCATCCAGTCCGTATCGTTTGATTTTTCGCCACAAAGACACCCGATCTATCTGCAGCATCTTCGCGGCCTTGGATTTATTACCTTCCGTCTCGTCCAGCACTTCCAGTATGTAATTTCTTTCGTGTTCTTCAAGTGTTGGCCAACTGTCGCCGCCCTTGCGTGAAAAGGAGACGGCGTCTGGCTGGAGATCTTCGGAAAGGTGCGAAAGTTGGACGGTATCGCCGCTGCAATGGAGCAGCATCCGCTGGGTGATATTTTCCAGTTCGCGGATATTGCCCGGGTATTCGTATTCCTGGAGACGTTGCAAGACTTCTGGCGAGACTTTGGGAATGGTGCTTTTCTCGGGAGTGTGCTTGGCTAAAAAGTGATTGACGAGGATGGGGATATCCTCCTTTCTCTCCGATAGCGGGGGGACGGTTATGGTGATGACGTCAAGCCGATAGAACAGATCCTGTCTGAAAGTTCCTTTTTCGGCCTCTGTTTTAAGGTTTTTATTGGTGGCGGCGAGTATGCGGATGTCCACCGAGATCTCCTCCGTGCCACCGACCCTTCTGAAGGCGCGCTCCTGTAGGACCCGCAAAAGCTTGACCTGCATAGGCAGTGAAAGCTCGCCGACCTCGTCGAAAAAAACTGTGCCCCCGGTGCCCAGCTCAAGCAGTCCCTTCTTCGTCTGGTCTGCGCTGGTAAAGGCACCTTTCTCATGGCCGAAGACTTCGCTTGAGATCAGTTCTTCGGTAAAGGCGCCGCAGTTGAAGGCAATAAAGCGTTTTGCGCTGCGAGGACTCAAGTCGTGAATGGTCCGGGCGACCAGTTCTTTGCCGGTTCCAGTCTCACCCTGTATCAGGACGTTGCAGTCGAGTTGGGCAACCTGCCTGATCCTTTCACGCAATAGATGGGTGTTGGGGCTTTGTCCGAGGAGTCTGGTGATGCCATTCCTGTTGTTTACCTGCTGGCGCAGGGCAGATACTTCTCGTTGTAAATTCCTTTTCTCGAGGGCCTTTTCGACGAGGGCGAGCATCTCTTCAACTTGCACCGGCTTGGAGAGGTAGTGGTAGGCGCCTTTGCGCATTGCTTCAACTGCAGTATCGACGCTGGCGTATCCGGTTATGACGATGACCTCACTCTCCGGATAGTGCTGCTTGGCGCTAGAGAGCACGGCCAGCCCATCCTTTCCTTTCATGCGGAGATCGGTGAGCACGAGATCGAATTCCCGGTTTTTGAGACAGTCGATGGCTGTCTGGCCGTTGTCGGCCGTGTAGGTGTCATAGCCGCCTTTCTTCAGAAGAAATTCAATATTTTCCCGAGCTATCTGTTCATCGTCAACGATGAGTATTCTTGCTGTAGCATCAGCCATTATTATCTGTGTCACTGGTCTTCAGCTGCATGGGGAGCTGTATTGAAAAGGTCGTCCCACGGTTGGGTTTACTGGCAACGGATATGGTACCATGGTGTTTCTGAATGATGCCGTAGGCGATGGACAGCCCCAGTCCCGTTCCCTGACCTTCTTCTTTCGTCGTAAAGAAGGGGTCGAAAAGGCGGTCCTGTATTTCTTTGGGAATACCGATGCCCGTGTCTTTCACCGTAATGATTGCATGTTTATTTTCCTTGTCGACTCTGGCGGAAATATCTATCGATCCCGTGGAACGAATTGCATGGGAGGCATTGATGATCATGTTGAGCAGCACTTCCTGGATACGCTGGGTATCCATCGGTAGAGTCAGATCCTCGTCAACGGATACCTTGAGTTTGACGCCTGCCGGAATCTGGCTCTTGACGAGTTTCACCGCGCGATCGACTATCACGGCTAATTTGGCAGACCTGATGGCAAACTCCCTCGCCCTTGAAAACTCAAGCAGCCCCTGAACGACATCCCGTGCCCTGGTAGTCTCCAGGTCGATATTTCTGAGCATTTTACGGATCAGTTCCGGGTCGTCGGAGTCGAATTCCTTAGTGGCGATCTGGCAGGATGTGGAAATGTTGTTGAGAGGATTGTTGAGCTGGTGAGCTATGCCTGCGGTGAGAGTGCCGATTGATGAGAGTTTTTGCGACTGGACAAGCTGATCCTGGCGGCGTTGCAGTTCCTGGACCATGGTGTTATAGGCCTCCATGACTTGCTGCATCTCGTCTTTGGTGTCGAGCACCTCGATGGTGTCAAACCTGCCCTGGGCGATATCTTCGGTGGCTTTCTTGATAATGCGCAAAGGCTTGAGTACCTTGAGAAAGACCAAAAAGGGGGTGATGACGCCAATGCCAATGGCAGCGATGGACCACAGGAAAAGTTGATTGACGAGCTGTTCGAGGATTCGACGGATCTGCTGGTGCTCAAAACTAACCAGCCCTCTGCTCAACTCAAGCATTTCCTGGCCCTGGGTGCGCAGCCGATCGGCACGTTCGTTTTTGCTCAGCTCCAGAATATTGCCCTCGGTATAGTTTTTCGAGAGCAGCTTCATATCACGCTGGTAGCTGAAAATATTCTCACGTAATTGCAGGATCATCGGGTGGCCTCTGAGTTTACGTGCCTGCTCAGAGATGGTATCTGTGGTCTCCAGTGCCAGGTGCAATTGTCTACTGTTGTCGGCAAGGTCTTCCCTGGTTCCATAGAGAAGGAAATTTTTCTCGGTACGGCGAACCTCGAGGATGATGCTATTGAGACTATAGGCGAGCTCCACCGCCTCGAGCTTGTTTCTCGCCTTGAGCAGGTCTTTCTGGGAGACAACGGAAATCACAAGTATGCCGACTATATAGCAGACCAGAATGATCAGAATCTTATGTCTCAAGCTCAATGCCGGAGTAGGCATGATAGTAGACCTTTGCGTCTGTTTTGAGGTGTTTGACCCGGTTCTGCCTCTCTTGAGATATCCACTGCCATTATCGTTTGGTATGTATCAAAGATACAGCACGACTCGCAAAAAGAATATTTATGAGATCAAAATATCTTATTTTCGGGAGCTTAGCAACTTTTATATCACAATCAGATTCCCCTTGATGTTCAGCAATTCTTTCTAGGGATTGGGGCTCTTTTGCAGAGCAAATCAAAGACTGAAAAACTGGTTTTTCATATAATACCATGAGTGTATATTTTTTTTAATAATACCTGATTACCCCTGAAACTCAGCCTAGCAGGTTATAGGGAGACAGGAATAACGTGTTAGAAGCTACATTCCCATGCCTTTCACCTTCTCCATATATCTATTCGGTTCAATTTTCAGAGGACACCAGGAGGGTAAACCATATTGGTAGAATAACAAAAATAAAAGATAGTTCGCTCAGATGCAGGATGGTTTTGTCTACAAACAGACCGAAGTCGAAGATGATACTGCACCTCAATTCGAGATTGGCTTACTCTTTTCACGTATCAACTGCGTTCTGCAAGAGAAAGCAGTTGACAATCCTGGTATAAACTTGTAGGAAAATTGGAGAAGGTGGCTCTGCAGGATGGGGTGTGGCAGCATGTGGCCGCTTTTTTTTCTAAAAAAATATATAGAAATATCGTCGAACCGTCAACTATTGCCCTCAGGCCGATGTACAGAGCGCAGATTGCTCCGGGGCCAATCATCAAGGCAAAATCCAATGAGAACTGTCATGAACACCATACGTCTTCACCCTGTCCCAAGCCGAGTATTGCCGTTTATTGTTCTCCTCTCTTGTGTTATCAGCGGATGTTCCTTCTTTCCCTCGGAAGTACGCTATGAAGAAAAGAGCAGGCATTACTCAGTCTCCCCAAATGAAGGAGCTGAGGTGTTTTCCCAGGCCGCACACGATGGCGACAGCTACAGTGTCGGCGCCCATGCGGGGCTTACCGAGCACTATATTCTCAAAGAAGGTCCCTATGCGGTAGCCGAGGCTCCACCTGCGTCCTACGACGGCATGATGGCTGCAGATGGAGCAGCCGGAAGCCAAGACAGGGGAGATGGAGCCGGGAAGACAACCATCGTCATCGAGGCCTCTGATGTGCTTTTCGATTTCGATAAGTCTGTCATCAAGAAAATCTATTATCCGGTGCTTGATGAGTGGGTGCTGTTTTTTCGAGAAAACCCTCATGTCATCGCCCAGATCTTCGGGCATACCGACAGCATAGGCACCGATGCCTATAATCAGAAACTCAGCGAAAGACGCGCCCGAGCCGTGTTCAATTACCTGGTAGACAACGGCATTGATCAGGCCAGATTGAAAACGCACGGATTCGGCGAGAATATGCCCGTTGCCCCCAATACTACACCGGAAGGCCGGCAGAAAAACCGGCGAGTGGAAGTCAATTACTAATCGTTTTCTTCCCTTGGAATGGTGGCTGTAGTTTTTTCCGGAATCTGCGGATGAGTGTGACAGTAGTGGCAGAGCTGCAGGGAAGAGACCATGGAGCATATCGGTAAGATCATTGCGACCGTCGGTGTAGTGCTGGTTGTCGTCGGTGCACTGGTGTCAATCTACGGCAATATTTTCAGCTGGTTTGGCAACCTGCCTGGAGATATTCGTATCCATCGTGAAAATTTCCTGTTTTTCCTCCCTGTCACCAGCATGATACTCGTCAGTGGTGTCGTTTCATTTCTCCTGTGGCTTGTTGGCAAGCTGTTCTCGTAGTGAATTTCTCAAGGTGGTCCGATGCGATATGGCGCCATGAATTTCCCTGTTGTTCCCGTTCTCGACGAAATCGATAGAGTTGCCGGCCTGGGCTTCGACTATCTCGAACTGGCAATGGATCCGCCGATGGCGCATTTTTCCGTACTCCTGACACACAGGCTGGCGATCACCAAGTCTTTGCAGGATGCCGGTCTGGGACTGGTATGCCATCTGCCGACGTTTGTTTCTGCCGCCGATCTTACCGAAAGCATCAGAAAAGCATCGCAGAGGGAAATGCTCCTCTCTCTTGATCTGGCGGCCGAGCTTGGCGCGGAAAAGGTGGTGCTGCACCCGCCGATGGCCTCTGGCATGGGCCTCTTCGTGGTGCCGACGGTAAAGGAACTGGCTTTTGAATTTTTTGAGAAGATGGTGGAGGCGGCGGCGGAACGAGATATGCCGCTGTGTCTGGAAAATATGATGCCGCGTAATATTCTTGCCGTAGAACCGGAGGATTTCTTCGCAATATTCGAGAGATTTCCGAACGTGCTTCTGACCCTGGACAGCGGTCACGCCCATATAGATGATCGCAGCGGCAGCCGGCTGCGCGGATTCGTTGACCGCTTTGCAGACAAAATTGGCCATCTGCATCTCTCTGACAACAGAGGAGGCGGGGATGAACATCTTGCGGTCGGCCAGGGGACCATCGACTTTGCCTCCCTGGTCTCCAATCTTCGGCAGCGAGGTTACGACGACACCCTTACTCTGGAGATATTCAGCGAAGAGCGTCATGAACTGCTCGACAGCCGCAGGAGCGTGGAGTCTCTATTTGCCCGCGAGCGGTAGCCGCTAAAGGGAGAAGTGTCTTGTGTGAGATTCCACCCTTTGTGGGGGGGGGTGAGGTGGAGGTACAGGGTGAAGGGGCGGTTCTCTTGTCACCAGGAGGTGGTATGGTTAGGGTTGTAGACAGTGTAGAAGGCAACACTGTCTACTCCCTGAACCGAAAAAAGGCCAGCCATCATGACCATGTCGACCACCGCCGCTTCCCTGCAATCACTTACCTTTGACAATCGTTTCGTCGGCGAACTCCCAGCTGATCCGCAGTCCGAAAATTATCGCCGGCAGGTAACCGGTGCCTGCTATTCCCGGGTCAAACCGACCTCGGTTGCCGAACCCCGGCTGGTAAGCTGCAGTTTCGAGGCCGCAGGCCTCATCGATTTGACCGCAGAGGAATGCACAACAGAACTCTTCGCCCAGATTTTTGCAGGCAATCAGCTCCTTCCGGAAATGGATCCATACGCTATGTGCTACGGTGGCCATCAGTTCGGCAACTGGGCCGGGCAGCTGGGAGACGGCAGGGCCATAAATCTTGGGGAGGTTATCAACGCCCGGGGCCAGAGGTGGATTTTGCAGCTCAAGGGGGCAGGGCCCACGCCCTATTCCCGCCAGGCCGACGGCCTAGCCGTTTTGCGTTCATCCATTCGGGAATTTCTCTGCAGTGAAGCCATGCATCATCTCGGCATTCCCACGACCCGGGCTCTCAGTGTCATAACCACCGGTGAGCTGGTGGAAAGAGATATGTTCTACGATGGTCGCATCAAGGAGGAACCGGGAGCTGTAGTCTGCCGGATGTCACCTTCCTTCCTCCGCTTCGGCAATTACGAGATCCTTGCAGCAAGAGGTGAGACAGACCTTCTCCAGAGGCTGGTGGACTATACCCTGCGCACCGATTTTCCCCATCTTGGCGGGGCTGGTGCGCAGGCCTATATCGACTGGTTTCACCAGGTCTGCCGGACCACCGCCCAGTTGATCGTTCACTGGATGCGGGTCGGCTTCGTCCACGGCGTTATGAATACCGATAATATGTCCATTCTCGGTCTGACCATAGACTACGGACCCTATGGCTGGCTTGAAGGATATCAATCCGATTGGACGCCGAATACCACCGATGCCCATGGCAGACGATACAGTTATGCCAACCAGCCGCAGATGGGCCAGTGGAACCTGGTGCAGCTGGCCAATGCAATCTACCCGCTCATCAAGGATGTAAAGCCGCTGCAGGAGGCTTTGAGTGAATACAACAGACTGTTTCTGGACGGATGGAACGACATGATGGCCGCCAAGATAGGGCTGGACTCCTTTGTGCCCCACACGGATGACCGGCTTATAGGCGAGCTTGTCGACATCCTGCAGCTGACGGAAACGGACATGACCATTTTTTTCAGAAAGCTGGCAGAAGTCGATGCCGAAAGTGTGAGCGAGGCCCAAGAGAAAGTGCCTGCAGTATTGTTGGAGGCCTATTACAGTCCGGAGGAAACGAGTGGAGACTATTGCCAGCGGTTCTTCGCCTGGCTGCGCGACTACCGGCTGCGGCTGCAGAGTGCTGGTGAGTCTGAAAAGCGGAGACGGGAGCGGATGAACGGAGTCAATCCCAAGTACGTGTTGCGCAACTATCTCGCGCAGATGGCCATAGATAAAGCCGAGGAGGGTGATAATCAGCTGGTGGGCGAGCTGCTCGATTTGCTGAAAAATCCCTATGACGAACAGCCGGACCGGCAACACTTTGCCGCCAAACGACCGGAGTGGGCCCGTAATCGCCCCGGATGTTCGACGCTTTCATGCAGTTCGTAGAGGTTCGGTAGCGGTTTGGCAACCTGCAGTGCATATTGCCTACCGTAAAAAAAACGACCACCTGTCTCGAGTAGTCGAATTTTCCCCTTAAGCCTCTTTCGTTGGAGGCCTAAGGGGAAAAGAGACTCCTAAAAAGTTCTTAACCTTTTAGGATTACCCCTTATTCTCAGCAACTCGGTCTGAGCCAGGGATACTCTTTTTCCGGTACACCATGGACCCATCCCAGGGGTTCGACTGCAGCCGTCCAGGCTGCAGACGCCCGTGAAAAGAGCACCCCCTGTCTTCCCATAATTTTGGCTAGGCCGAGTCTCTGGGGGGATCAGGTATATGTTTAATATCGAAGACCTGAGCGGATGATTTGCCAGTTTGTCCTGACGTATGCAGGCTACCGATAAGGGTTCATGATCAAGGTCGGACAGGGGGATCTTTTGATGACCCGCTCTGCTACGCTTCCCAGGAGAATATGATCAAGTCCTCTCCTGCCATGGGAACCGATGATGATAAGATCGGCTTTGTGTTTTTGGGCGTAGGCAACGATTTCGTCGACAACGTCGCCTGTGACTAGGGCGCTTTCACATTTCTTACATCTGCCCTCGATCTCGCTGGCGATCTCTTCGAGTTTTTTACCGGCTTCATCGGCGTGGGTCGACTGCAACTGCTCGCCGGAAACTCCGGCCAGAGCCAGCTGTCCCATATCGGCCATGGCACCGCCTTCTTTACTCTGTATTCCATGAAACACAACAATCTCGGCATCAAGTTTGTTGGCTATGTCGACGGCGAAGTCGACGAGTTTTCTGGTGTGGCGTTCAAGATCGACGGGAACAAGGATGCGATCTATTTCACTCATGATTCCTCCTGAAAAGCTTTAGTCTGAATACTTTACGAGTTGCGATGGTTTGCTGGTATAAAAGAACAGTGACTGGCAATGCTCTTACCGATCACGCAAGTGATGAAGGATGGCAGGCCATATCGATACGCTTGTAGACTGAAAATAGTCCTCTCCATCATTCTTTGTGAATTGTATGAACTGTTACATTCCTCCTCTCCAATAAACGACGTATATTTTTTATCTGATTACGGCGTTATCAGCAAATCAAGCACGACCATAGAGGTAATAGGCGAGCATTGATTTTCTGGAAATAACGAAGATATGGGCGAAAATGGCATACTCCGACAGGCTCCTAGGCCCTAGGGAAGAAGGACCGTACTGGCCGTGGTCTTTCTTTCCTCGAGGTCACGGTGTGCCTGTGCGGCATCCTTGAGGGCGTATTCCTGGCCTACTGCTATGGTAACCGCCCCTGAAAGAACAACCTCGAACAGATCACCGGCATGGGCAAGAAGGTCTTGGCGTTTTGCCGTATAGTGCATCAGGCTCGGCCTGGTGAGAAAGAGCGAGCCTTTACCGGCAAGTATGCCGGGGTCGAAAGCCTCTACCGATCCCGATGATTGGCCGAAGGAAACCATGCTCCCCATGGGGCGCAGGCAGTCCAGGGACTTCATGAAGGTCGATTTGCCGACGGAATCGTAGACGACATCGACGCCTCGTCCTGCGGTGATGCTGCCCACGGCTTCGACGAAATCCTCCTCACGGTAGAGAATCGTATGGTTGCAGCCGTTCTGGCTGGCCAAGGCCGCCTTCTCCGTACTGCCGACCGTACCGATCGTGGTGGCGCCGATATGGTTGGCCCATTGGCAGAGGATTGAACCTACTCCGCCGGCAGCGGCATGGATGAGGATGGTACTTCCCGCTTCCACCGCATAGCAGCCTTTGAGCAAATAGCGGGCCGTCATGCCCTGGAGCATCATGGCCGCGGCATCGCGGCTGGAGATCTCCTGGGGCAGCTTGACCAGGCGATGGGCGGGGAGGCACCTGGCTTCGGCATAGGCGCCTGGAGGTACTCCGGCATAGGCGACCCGGTCGCCTTTAACGAATTCCTCGACATTGTCGCCAACAGCATCGACAATGCCGGCTCCTTCAAGGCCCAGGACGGCTGGTAGGGAAGGCAGGGGGTAGAGTCCTGTTCTATGGTAGACGTCAATAAAATTGAGGCCGATGGCTTCATGGATAATTCGAACCTCGTTTTCCGCCGGTGCCCCAGGATCGTATGCAACCCAGGATAACACTTCGGGTCCGCCAGTTTCGTGTATCATGATCGCCTTGGTCATTTTCTCCCTCCGAGTTGGGGTTTGTCTCTTTGTCTGGGACAGAAAATCGCCAGATGGGCCGCAAAAAGCATGAAAGTATCTTTGCCGTTCATAAAAAAGCCCGTAAATGAACAGTAGTGATGAACGGGAAAATATCAAACCGCCAGACGATATACGGCCATGGTATCGATAGCATTACCCCGAATATTTGCTGAGTTGAGATGTTCTGCTCGATGGGAAGACCAGGGATGGACCATACCTGCGTATACCGAAAAAAACGTTGCTTTGAAGAGTGCGCTGGCCACGTCGGTACCCTGCAGCCAGGACGGCTGCAGTCAAGCCCCCAGGTACGGGTTTATGGCGTCCCGGGAAAAGATCACCCAATCTCCGAATGAGTTGCTGAGCATGAGGGGGAGTCAGATCTTCTTTTTGATGTCAATGACCGGCGTACCATCTATGATGTCAAGACCCTTCACCGTGAGGAGAGTGTCTCGTCTCTCCAGGATCTCGAACTCGGAGATGGCAATCGGGTTGGGACGGGCAGGACTGCGGGTGGCAAAGACGCCGCGCAGTCCGCGTGAACGGTCTCCCCTGGGATATACCGTGAGGACATCACGGTCTGCCTGGTGGAGCCAGCAGAGGACGACCACCGTCTGGCCTTTTTCTATACCGTCGAGAGCCTCGTGATACTGAGACTCTATCTCGATGGTTCCGGTATGTTCGGAGATATCATAATTTTTCGGTGCTTCTTGTAGACTGTGTATACCGCAGTGGAGTGTGCCGATTATTTTCAATTGAGGATGGTCCATGGTCTGTCGTTTCCGGGTTCATGAAGTGGTGACACGGTGCAGGTGCGCCAGAATAAAGTTGATTTCGCCGTAAGAGCACTCTTCGTCCAGAGCCTCCTTGATCTGTCTGAGTTTTTCATCCCTCATCGTCTCTATCTGTTTGTGTAATCTGGATGCCTTCTCGGCAGGCATCACCGAATCGAGTTCTATCTTCGCTGATTGAATGAGATGGGCTATATGTTTCTCTATGGTCTGGCGGCTGAGCTGCCGCTGAAGTGCTATCTCTTCCAGAGTCAGTCCCTGCCGGAAAAGTTCAAGGGTCTTGTCTTTGGTATCAACACCGGTGGTTCTGGCGGTCTCTGGTTGCTCAACCGTGGACTTTGGCGGAGGCTGCACCTCGGTAATACCATGCTGCCTTCGATAGGCCGCGACCATGGCTACCAGCTCCTCTCCATACCTTTGCGAGAGTTTGTCACCGATTCCTTTGATTTCTTCCAATTCGGTGATGGTTTCGGGGAGGTTGACCGCGATCTGCACAAGGGTCTTCTGGTGGAGTACCTGATAATGGGGGATGTTCTCCTCTGCCGCCTTGTTTGCTCTCCATTCCTTCAAGCGTATAAAAATCTCGGGATGGGCGATATCGGTTTCACTGTAGACCGGCTCTTTTTTCAGCGGCTTTTTCTGGGCGGCAACAGATGCGGCGGTCACAGCCCGTAAATAATCTGCGGGGGAAAAACCCGTGCTGCAGCAGCGGACAGCGGCCAGTTTCACGGCCAATTCTTCTGCAAGCAGCTGCTGGAGGCGAAGGATTTTTTTCTCAAGCTCTTTGTTGTCCGTCTCCAGTTGCAAGGCGGCGAGAGGGGGAGTGAGGACGGTTGTCAGTTTCTCCTGAAAATAGGCGGAGGCTTTGGTCAGCCGCTCTATAATCCGGGGGTCTTCTGCCGGGGGCGTTGTCGGCAGGAAGAGTCCCTGCAGCTGTTTCTGGAAGTTGACGGTGACGGTGAAAATTGCATCTTCGGCTTCCTGCTGCAGCGCGGCTGGATGGAGAAGGCCGGTGAGTTGGAGAAGGTTTCGGTTCCCGCTAATAAGAGATATAAGCCTGCGCAGAAGTGAGCGCAGCTCATTGCAATCGAAGCATTCCAGTATCAGTCGCTGCTGATAGGCGATCTTTTCTTTTTTGAGCCCTTCGGCGTCAGGTCTGGCATTGTGGAATGCGGCGGTAAAATCGAGAATTGCCGTATCGGTTTTCAGCATGCGTGGTTCGATTGATGCGGTGAGTTTCAAGCCCTCTAGGCTGCGGCAGCGGCTCAAGGCCACATAGACCTGTCCATGAGCAAAGGCTGCCTGGGCGTCGATGACGGCATTGTCGAAGGTCAGTCCCTGACTCTTGTGGATGGTTATGGCCCAGGCCAGTCGCAGGGGGAACTGGCTGAAGGAGCCGACTTTTTTCTCAACGATCTCCTGCTTTTGCTGATCGAGCGAATATTCGATGTTCTCCCAGGTCGCCGACGAAACCTCGATGGTTCCAGATTCTTCCGGGCACTTGACCACGACCAAGTCGTCGGCCATTTTGACTATCATCCCGATTTTTCCGTTGAAATAGCGTTTTTCAGGTGAGGCGTCATTGCGGATGAACATGACCTGGGCGCCCTTTTTCAGCTCCAGATTGGCGGAGGCGGGATAGGTCTGTTCGGGAAAGTTGCCTTCCACGCTCGCCTGGAACCGGTGCAGCGGTGTTGGCAGGGCGGCGAGTTGTTGTGTGTTGATAGCGTCGGCCTTGCTGTTGTGGGTACAGAGGGTTATGCATCCTTTATCTTTTGAGTCTGCAAAAGCAGTGTCGACGCGGGAGTTGAGGCGTGTCAGGGCGGCGTCATCGAGGCGGTTGTCCCGCACTCTGTTGAGGATATCGATAAAATCATCATCGGTCTGGCGAAAGATATGGCTGAGCTCGATGGTGGTCATTGGACTTTGGCCAAGGGCATGGCTGCTGAAAAAGAAAGGCGAGTTATAGCGGTCTGCCAACAGCTGCCACTCATTGCTTTTGACTACCGGCGGCAGCTGGTGGAGGTCACCTATCATCAGCAGCTGGACACCGCCGAAGGGCCTTTTGCTGCGGCGCAGCCTGCGCAATACATGATCGACACCGTCGAGCAGATCCGCTCTGACCATGCTGATTTCATCGATGATCAACAAATCAAGGTTTTTGATAATTGCAGTTTTTTCCCTGCTGAAACGATAGCGCGATGCGCTGCCTCGATCAGTGTCACCGAGAAAGGGGCCGAAGGGCAATTGAAAAAACGAATGAAGGGTGACACCGCCGGCATTGATGGCGGCAACTCCGGTGGGAGCGGTGACGATCATCCGCTTGACGCAGTCATTTTTGAGGTTGCGAAGAAAGGTGGTTTTTCCCGTTCCGGCCTTGCCGGTGAGGAAAAGGTGTGTTCCGGTCTCGCGTACGTAAGCTCCGGCGAGATCGAGCTCCGGATTGGAGAGTGTCATAAACAATATCCTGAAATTGAGAGATTACTCTGCTTTACTATGAATGGCAGCAATTGTCCAGCGGTGGGTGGTCGCGTTGCACATTGTACATGGCAACGTTGTAGCGGCAAGGGGGTTGGATGTGTTCGGGAGATGGAAATAGTGTTTTATTTTTTTCGTGGTCACAGTATGCTTAAACTTTTCGCTGATACAGAATATCCATGATAAGTCCGTAACACGAATGAGGGAGACTATGTTGAGAATAGTAACACTGCTGGCCTCAATGGTTTTGCTGTTAGGCGGCTGCGCTGCCGTGGAAGATTTTGGCAGCAGTCTGAAGTACAATATCCAGGGAGAGTTCTATCTTCAGGAGAACAAGTATGCCGAGGGCAGGGAGACCTTTCTCCAGGCGGTACAGGCAGATCCCTATAATCCCGAGGCGCACTATTATTATGGTCGCTTCCTGCTGGCCGATAAAAAGGCGCGGCAGGCGCTGCCTTACCTGGAAAAGGCCGCCGGACTCAACCCGAAGAGAGGGGCGTATCACTTTTGGCTCGGTGTCGCCTATGGGGAGGTGGGAGATCAGGCACAAGAGAGGCAAAGCTACCGTCAAGCGCTGGCCCAGGATGAGAGCCACGTTCAAGCCCTCACCTATCTCGGCAACAACCTCCTCAAAGCCGGAGAGTATGAAGAGGCGTTGGCCCTCTACCAGAAGGCCGTCGAACTCTGGCATTACACTCCCCAGGCGCTTTACAACCGGGCCGTGATCCTGAGAAAACTGCAGAGGGTACCGGAGGAGAGGGTAGCCTGGCTGCAGTATCTCCGGGCCTATCCTGCCGGAGCCTTTGCCCGTGTTGCCACTGAGAGGCTCAACAGTCTCGACGATCACTCTTTCCGCAACCATCGGCTGGGGGTAAGAACGGTGACGCTTACCGATATAGGCTTCGTACCCTTTACGGCTGAACTGGCTGAATATGCCCTGCCATCGCTGGATCTCGTCGGTACCGTGGTCAACAACATGAAAAGCGGCGTGCTGCAGGTTGTGGTCTACCAGCTCAACAACAGGGAACTCGCCAGAAAAAGGGCCTTGAGCATCAGAAACTATATTCAGGAGAGTTTTCCTGCGCTGAAGCGGCATAAACGCATCCGCATCAGCTGGTTCGACGTTGCCGAGCAGCGAAATGTTTTGGGCAGGAAAGTTTCCGTTGATGAATCGGTTCGGTTTTTCTTGACGCAAGCACAATAATGAAGACGTGCTGATCGTTCTTCTCGTAACGGTTGCACAAACAAACCGACTGACGATGTAGAGATATTTAATGAATGTTGAAAAAAAATCTTGGGAAGAATGTGACCAAATCTTCTGTCGAACGTATATCTGGGTATAATCGCATATCACAGGGGATAAGTGATATCTTCCAGGTCCTATGTATTCTGACGAAGAAATAGTCAAAGAGGTCCTGGCTGGTGAAAAGGAGTTCTATGCGGTGCTGGTGGATCGCTATCAGCGTCCGGTGTATAACCTGATGTTTCGGTATACGCGCAACAGCGAGGAGGCCGCAGACCTTACCCAGGATGCGTTTTTTCAAGCATTCGACAGGCTGCGGACCTTTGACACGGAAAAACGTTTTTTCCCGTGGTTGTATAAACTGGCCGTTAATCTCGCAGGAGACTGGGCCAGAAAACGCAGCCTTCGCTGGTCACGGCACCACATTGTCCGGCAAACAGCGGTCGAAGCAGCAGCGGCCGGACAGCACGACCAGATAGAGCTCCGGGACGAACTCCGGCAGGTTGAACGAGCCCTGCTGGGGTTATCCCCCCAGACCAGAGAGATACTTATCTTACGATACCGACACAGCCAGTCAGTACGGGAGGTTGCTGAGGCATTTGACCTCAGCGAGAGTGCTGTGAAAATGCGTATTAAAAGAGGGCTCGAGAGCCTGAGAAGTATTATCGGGGAAGAAAGAGGCGGCAGTGAGCGAGAATAACTGGAGTGATAAACAGCTGGAGGAGCTTTTACGGGTGGACCGTGAATCAGAACCGCCAGCCTTCCTGCGTGAGATGATACTGCATCGGATCGACACGCATCGCCCGAGCTTCGGGCAGCGACTGTGGGGCTGGCTGCACAGACCCTATGCCTTGCATCTCAAACCGTTGCAGCTTGCGGCGACTGCGGCCGCCCTGGCGCTTTGTTTCTGGGCCGGCATGGTTACGGAGCGCAATGTCGGCTCTGAAACGCCTCTTGCCTCTGCTATGACTGAGAATCCCAGGGCCAACTATCTGATCGGTCGGGGACTGCTGGCCGGTGACCGGGGCGAGGCCGCCCTTCCTTACCTGGTAAAGGCCGTGGAGCAGGATCCCACCAGTGCCGAATTCAGCCACTGGCAGGGCGTCGCCTATTGGACGCTGGGCCAGAGCGATCTTGAGCGGCAAAGCTATGTACGCACGGTCCGCTATAACCCCGATCATCTGCCGACACACCTCAACCTGGGACACAACTCATTTGAACAGGGCAAATACAAAGAGGCACTGGCCAGCTATCAGTGGGTGCTCGACCACGACCCTAATGTGCCGGAGGCCCTTTACAACAAGGCTCTCGTCTATCACAAACTCGGCGATGTGAGCCGAGAGAAACAGGCGTTCAGAGACTATCTGCAAAAGTACCGTACCGGTAAATGGGCCTGGAGGGCGGTGGAGCATCTCCATACCTTGGGGGACTACAGGTACCGTATCTATAGGATCGGTGTCCATCGACTGGTGCTGAATATGTCCGCTCTGCTGGTGACAGAATCAGCCTCCCAGCGAGGTGAAATAGAGCGGCTTGCCGCCGTTCTTGAAAAAAGCAGAGCAGACGAGCTGCATATAGTCGCCTATGATGAGCGAAGCAGAGCCCAGGCTCGAGAGGTGGCCCTTGCCATCCGCAGGCAACTTAGCGAATATGGTGAGGCTGGAGAGCTAATACCGGTACGGACAAGCTGGTTTGCTACCGCCGAAACGCTTTCCGATCCGAATCAAACACAATTATCGCAGAGCATACTGGTTTTTACACGTCAGCAAAGTGTTGACAACAGGAGGAATGCAACATGAATACAAGCAACACGAAGACAACAATCAAACTGCATCGCCGGCGGAGATGTATGACATGCTTCTCATCGGTGGTTCTGGGAATAGTCTTCCTGGCAGCGACCTCGACGCTGGCCGACGAAGCTGATGGGACTGTGGAGACTGTGGAAAGCTATTATCAGAATCCCGCCCAGGCTGCGCATGCAGCTCAACTGGCGGAAGAGGCGGCATTGGAGAACAGCGACGTGCAGAATGCCTTGGGTGCCGTTGAGGCCTTTCAGGAGACCCTTGATGCCCAGGAAGAGCCAGCTACGCCGGAACAGCTTGCCGAGCTTGCTGAGCTACAGGACGACTATATGAATGAATTGGCTGGAGTAACCGGTCTTCTTGCTGAAGATATCGAAGGGATGCGTACCTCCGGTATGGGATGGGGGGAAATTGCCCACGAACTGAATGTGCATCCTTCGGTGCTCGGTCTCGGCCGGGCGTGGGGTGTGGGCAAGGCGAAGAAAAATGCCGATTTTTCAGCAGATGAGTTAGCTGAGGCAACCACCCGCAATACCAGAAACGAAGCTGCCAGAGGGCATGGGCTTGGCGTCGGCGGTAAAAGCGGCAACGTCAATGCCGGTCTCGGCAACAGCAATGCCGGCGGCCTTGGCGGCGGCAGCAAGAGCGGCAACAGCAACGCCGGTGGCCTAGGCGGCGGCAGCA
>CAKZOA010000114.1 GCA_937132035.1 uncultured Desulfobulbaceae bacterium
CGATACCGAGATCGGTTTCGCCGGCTGCATTATCTTCGGCCAGAGCGGCATACCAGACATCGGCACCGACGGTCAGCTTATCGCTAGGCTTGACTTTGACACCAACATTCGCTGCCCATGCGTTGGAGATACGATCGTAGGGGCCATTGGCTCTGCCCGGATCGAAGGTACCGGCGCCGAGGATCTCAGCCCAGTAGTAGGAAGCGCCTGCCGGATTGACGAAGGCATCGATATCACCATCGGTAGCATCATCATCGCCGGTGGCATAGAATACCTGACCGTGCACGGGGCCTGCAGAGGCGCCTGCAGCCAGCAGGAAGGCGGAAAGATCCTGATCCATGACTTCGCCGAACTGGTATACACCGGTACCCCAGGCGGAGAAGGCGTCGGTTTTCATATCGACGTTGGCGCCGACATAGTAGTTGTTCCAGTCGCTGGACTGCTGCTTGTCATAGATGAACATCGGCTGAATGGTCAGACCCTCGCCTGCCTGGATAACCGGCAGAACTGCGTAATGGTCTCTTTCTTCCTGACCGGGAACCTCGTCTTCGGTGACTCTCATCCAGGCAAAGGGCAGAACGATGTCGCCAGCCTTGAAGGTAGCGATGAAGGCCGAGGCATCGGTGTCGATCAACAGACCGCGGGCAACCCTGACACCCTGGACACCGATTTTGAAGTTGGCGCCGAAGGCATCAACGTCGGCGTAGGAGTTCTTGATCTCGAAGGATTTACCGTCGGCACCGACATCACCGTAACTGGTGCCCGGACCGCCCCAGACTGCGTCCATCTCGAATTTGTTGACGAATTTGAAGCCTTCGTTGAATTTGGCGGTGTAGTAAAGACGGGTACGGGTATCGACGATAGAGTAGGAACCGTCTTCCTGGAAGTCGATCTGGGTGAACATACGGGTACGCCAGTATCCGCCGAACTCATTTTCCAACGCGAGTACCGAAGATGCGGTACCGGCTACCATGGCAAGTCCGGCAGCTGCAGCAATGATCTTTTTCATTTTTCTCTCCTTGATTACTTTTAATTTGGCCCGCGTCTCTCGTCGGGGCCCATCCCAAAACTCAATTGACTCAATTTGCCGCCAACTCCTGCGTTGGCGGACAGCGAGCTCACCAAAATTACAGGAATCAAACGTGATATGGGCAAAAATAGCCTCCAGGCACGGCATTGTCAAGTTTTTTTTACCCTTGGTTAAAATTTTTATACCCTACTGCCTCACTTCAAGCAGATTCCCTGTTTCCCATGCGATTCCGAAATTATAGACGACGAGATTACCTTTGTCGGCAAAAACATTGAGAATGCCGCCAAGTCCATTAGCCGGTACCTGGCCAACATACAGGCTGACTTTGTTTACAGCAGGCTTATCACCTGCCGCCTTCAGGACATTGCCGATCGCTCGAGATGCTATGGAACTGGTCACATCGAAGGCGGCGATATGGCCGCCAAGGGTATCGGTGGCCCACAACTCCTGCATGGCAGCGCCGTTCCAGCGCAGGCAGACGACATGGCCGTCGGAAAAGCTTCTCAGGTTAGTCAGCCCCCTGAATATCGACAGGCTGTTACTGGCAGCGAGAATTTCATCGCCCCCGTCCCCATCCATATCCTTGGCAATCAACCGAACGGGAATATACTGCAGTTCAAACAGGGCTTCTCCGCTCTTGCTCACCTCCTGGCCGTAAATGGCACTGTCGCTTTCAAGCCAGCGGTCGCCGAGATAGATGTTGCGGCCGCCATAGTCCTCCGTACTGGCCCAGACCAGACGATTTTGATGGTCATACACCACCAGTTTCATGTTTCTGGTTATAGCCACTCTTTCATGAAGGGCATCGCCATCGATATCGGCAAAGATGAAGTCAAAAAGATTAACGCCCTTGGGCACAAACAGTCTTTCCCCGCGGACAATATCGCCGGTGGCATAGTCGATATCAATATAATAGAGGCCTGGTTCGAAAAACTGTATCACCTTCACCGACCTGTCCTGACCGATGAGCCGATACCCCTCGCCGGGTATAGCCAGAGGCCGTATGGCCCAACGTATATCCTCGGCCAGCACCTGGAACCCCTGGGCCTGTGTCCAGGTCAGGACAAGAGAGGCAAAACGGTCATCATCAACGGCGCTTATGTACATCTCTTCCATGCCGTCGCCATCGACATCGGCAATGTTCATGGCATGCACCTTGATGGTATTGTCAAATGAGATTTCGCCGATCATTTCCAAAAGACCGCGATCATAATGAAATATCCGCAGATCCCTCTCCGAGACCACGGCTATCTCTTCCACCCCGTCGGCATCGATATCGGCAACCGACAGGGAGAGTACCCCATCCTTCAAAGAGGCCCGGCGGCGAAGCATATCCCCTTGGAGGATACTCGCACCATCGCCGTCAGCGGATATGGCTACCCCTGAAACAACCTCCTTCTTATATTTTTTGTCAGGATGCTCCGTGCGGAAGGCGTCAACACCCGACTGGTCGACGACCTGAACCTGGGAAATGTTCTCTTCTGCGGTGCTAAGACCGAAAACTTTTCTTGCTATCTCATCTGCCAGCGTATCAACGGCAGCGAGTATCTGGTTCTGATCTGCTGCCAAAGCGCTTACATCGATCGGCGCGCGGCCGTCTTGCGCCTGGAAAGTCATTTTCAAACGCAGTCCGGAGCCTTCCTCAGATATCTCGCCTGTTCCGACATAGTCGACATCGAGCTTTTCAAATATCGCATCAATATCCTTTGAACCACTACCCCGCACCGCGTCTTCCTCATCCACGGTCAAAGAACTGCCGACAACAGTGATACCTTCCCTCGATGCTAGACGGCCGGAAAGCATCAGACTCAAGGCATCCCTGATATTTCCGTATTTCCCTGGCGTTTCCGCCTGAAAATTGAGTATGGCGACTTTGTTGGCATCTTCAGCGGCTCTTCCGGCATGCGGATATATGCTGAAAACACTCAGCATGCACAAAAGCAACATTAGAACACTACGCTGCATATTCTCTCCCCTCTATATTTTTTCTATTTTATTGCTGCAGAATCATCTATATCGTACTTTCCTGCCACTTGCAAAGTTTATGTTTACCGGTTCGCCCTCTTCCACCACAGGTATATGCAGATACATCATTGAGGGCTCGACAAATAACTCCGCTGCCACGTAAAACGGCTGTGCTGGAAGAGCCGCGTATGCTCCTTTGTGCTTTCTTTTCTCTTGACTTTACGGCTGAGCGAATGCATATTAGTGATAAGTTAAAATATTTGTACCACACTCGCTCACTGAAGTGTGCACTGCCCTCTGGTGGTTTAAGTGATTATTCAGCGACAGCGGTAATTATGATATGAAGATATACCACAAATACCTCACAGTTCTTATTGCAGTTCCGGTACTCGTCGTCGGCGTGGTATTCGCCGTATCAGCAGCCGACCTCGAGGATCATATGCAATACAGAATCACCAGTTATACGCTGGGTGGTGAGCAGGGGCTGGATTCATCAATCACTACCGACCTTGGGCCATTGCTGATCGCCGGCACCACATCAAAGATATTGACGGAAAATACTCTTCCCGAGGACAAACTGCTGCAGGACTCTACCAGTGGCGCCGATGTTTTCGCTCTGTCGGCCGACTATCTTGCCACTCCCGACCTTGCCCTGCGCGGCGCGGTTGGTATCACTAAAAATACCTGGCAATCACTTTTTGACACCGAATACGAGACCAGCTGGGAAGCCAATCTCGGCCTTATTTACAACCTCTTTGACAACATACGCTACGAAATCCATTTCGGGTATATGGATACGGGTGATCTCTTCAAGGAAAGCGATAAATACACCGATGTCGAAAGCATCATCATGATCAGCAATAAGTTGTCCATGAGTTTCTGACGCACCTCTTTTTTGTATTCTCCTGCCAGCGTATTTCATTGCCTGCCTTCACGCTAGCTATCAGCACAGTTGAGTTTGCACTACGAAGGTCCGCTCAAACCTGCAGGCTCTGGCGCGCGCCTTTCCTCTGTTGTTTCCCACGGTTCCTCTCCTGTCTTTTCTACCCCTGCTTGACAAGAATGTCGCTTTAGAATAAATCGGATTGTGAAGGAACGGCTCCTGGATGGCATGAATGATACGTTTCAATGTATTTAGAGGAGCATCCATGGTTTGAGTAGGTAGACACGGTGTGCTGTTATGAGCACGGCTTCCACGAAAAGGGAACAGCATGTGGACAGTTTCCTCTCCCTTTCAGGGCCTCTGCCGAGCCCCTACTCTCCATCGCCATGGATTAGCGGTCGATTGCTGCAGCTGTACTCTTGATATCGCGGCAATCAACTCAGCAGACACATGATTTATTGGCGCTCATTCAATTGATTTTCCTGCGGAGAAATATGACCTTGCCAGCTGACTACAATATTCTGATGTATTCTCACGACACCTATGGCTTGGGGCATATACGCAGGACCATGGCTATCGCCAACCATCTTCAGGATGCCAATACCAATATCCTCATTCTCACGGGTTCCCCCATCGCCGGCCGCTTTGCCTTTCCAGAACAGGTCGATTTTGTTCGCATACCGGGCATGATAAAGAAGACCAACGATGAATACCGCTCTCTCTCCATTCGTATCGATGCCACACATGCTCTGAAGATCCGAACCGATATCATAAAAGCCACCGCCAAGACCTTTCGCCCTGATCTTTTCATCGTCGACAAAGAGCCGCTGGGACTCAAACGCGAGGTCCTGCCAACTTTGAAGTGGCTCAAGCGCAACTGCTCCGGGACTAAAAACATCCTTGGCCTTCGCGATATCCTCGACGAAAGCAGTGTGGTCTGCGCCGACTGGCGCAAAAAAGGAGTGTATCGATACCTCGACAGCCTCTATGACGAAATCTGGGTCTACGGCGACCAGGATATCTATGATCCCATCAAGCAGTACAAGCTCCCTGAGAACATTCAGCACAAGGTCGTCTTCACCGGTTACATCTCGCGCAACCAGATCGACAAGGAAACCGGCAGAAAAATACGGAAACAGTTTCGCATATTTGACGATGAAACTTTCATCCTCGTTACCACCGGTGGAGGGGGCGATGGCAGCGAAGTACTGGAAAACTACCTTGATCTCCACGATAAATTTCCCGAATCCCTTCCTTTCAAAAGCGTGGTAATCACCGGTCCTTTTATGCCGAGAAAGACCCGGGAGCAGCTCAGAAAAAGGGCGAGACGCTATGGGATAAAACTACTGCCCTTTCACCCCCACCTTGAGGAGTTGATGAAAGCGGCAGATCTGGTGATCTCCATGGGAGGCTATAATACCGTCTGCGAAATACTGACGCAGCGGACGCCTGCTTTGATAATACCCAGAGAATCTCCGCGCCAGGAACAACTCATTCGCGCCGAGAGGATGCGAGCCAGGGGCTTGATAGATTACATCCCCTGGACTCAGGTGACACCGACACTACTGCGGGAAAAGATCGTCTCCCTGCTATCCCGTTCCACCACCTATATCGAGAACATGGAAGGCTTCTCCCTGTCCGGTCTGGAAACCATGCGCAAACGTCTCGACGTTTTTAAAAAAGAGAAAAGCATCTCCGGAAAAACGTAACGCTTCAGTAGGTTGGCTCAGACCAGGACTCCTGCGACGGAAATATTATGACAAAAGCCCCAAAACCAGTTCTGGGATATATTCTCAAAGGGTATCCCCGAATATCAGAAACATTCATTTCCAACGAGATACTGCGCCTCGAACAGCTCGGTTTCGATATCGTCATCTTTGCCATGCGCAAACCGCGGGAGAATTTTCATCACCAATCGGTCGAGAAAATTGGCGCGGAAGTACACTATCTGCCGACCCATCTCTACAGAAATTTTCTTTCCCTGCTTCTGCCCAAGATTGTCGTACTCGGTTCCTCCCCGCAACGGTACATGCGCGCCCTGAAATTCGCCTGCAGACGTTTTGCCAGAAATAAAAAGCAGGCCACCTTCAAACACCTTCTCCAGGCAGGTTTTCTGATAAGCCGTCTTGGTCGCCTGCAGACACAGAAGAGGATCACTCATCTTCATGGGCATTTCGCCCATTCCCCCACCTCAGTTACCATGTTTGCCTCTTTGCTCAGCGACCTGCCCTACAGTTTCACGGCTCATGCC
>CAKZOA010000115.1 GCA_937132035.1 uncultured Desulfobulbaceae bacterium
GACAGCGCAGTGGTGTCGAAGCGTTCGAAAGGTCAAAACACCGGCCAGAGCGCGTGCTTCACGCCGGTCCGCGCCGGTGGTAAAAGCGGCCGCCGAAACCGAAGCCATATTATCCGAGACATCCTGGGCGTTGCGGGAGGACTCGTCGGCAATAGCGGTGGTCGATTCGGCATTGCCCACCATCTGATCAGAAATCGTCGCAAGCTCTGTGGAAGCAGCAGAAAGCGATTCCGAGGACCTGATGATATCTTCGAGCATGGTCCGACCCTTGGCGACCATGATTCCCAGCGAATTGGTCAACTGGCCGATGGCGTCCTCGACCGTCGAGGAGAAAGAAACGGTATAGTCGCCCTCGCCCACTTTGATAGCCTTGTCGGCAAGTTCCTTCAATGGTCTGTTGATCGAGCGTACCAGAAAAATGGTGACGATTATACCGGCAACGACAACCACAAGGCCAACCAGCAGATTGTTGCGCAGCATCCTGGCATCAAGACCGCCGACTATATCCTCCTTGTTCATACCGACGGCAAGGGTTACCCCCCAGTCATCTATTCGTTTCTTATAGGCAATTTTCTCATCACCTTTGTAAACATAGTCGACCATTCCGTCTTCCGCCTTGAATTCCGGCACGATTTCAAAAATATTGTCATCAGGTCCCAGGGTGGGATGCACCAGCATCGAGCCCGCATCGGTATAGAGATAGAAATAACCGGGGCCTATTCTGGTTTCGGAAATCAGCTTGCGTACCTGCTCGGAAATCATCTTCTGACCGACGTAAATGGCGCCGATTATCTGGCCGTCAATATTACGCAGGGGTTTATAGGCGGTCAGATACCAGTCGTTGACCACATAGGCCTTGCCCCGAAAGGTATCACCGCCCATAATGGTCTGATATACCGGGCTTTCGGAGGGGATATAGGTTCCCGTTGCCCTTTCACCGTCTGTTTTGCGAACGTTGGTGGCAACACGCAGCAAGGTGTCGTCCACCAACTGAAAAATGGTGGCAGTGGCCCCGGTGATTTCCATGATCTCGTCGACGATCTCCTCGTTACCGTTGAGATAGACGATACCAGCCTGCAGCCTGGGTATCTCTTTGGTCATGACCTGCTTGGTAATCTGATTGACCATGGTGGTTTCGATCATGCTGAAATCATCGAGAAGCAGACCGCCGTTGGATTGAATCTGACGATCCAGCAGCAGCAGATCGCCGTCGAGCTTTTTGCGGATATTGTCGTCAATGGCTGCCAGAGCGTTGTAGAGGCTCTGGTGGATGTCTCGTATCGCTCCCCCGCCCAGTTCATACAAGCCCTGTTTCGACATGCGCACCGCATTGCCGGAGGTGATGAGAATCGAGACGACGACTACGATGATCATGGACAGGAACAGCTTCGTCGTAAATTTGACGTTTGTAAATCTCTTCAACATTGACCGCACCCCGCAGTTCATTTTCGGTTGGTAAAGCCTTCACTCAGACGACCCACATCATGCCGCCCATCCCCTGCTAACGCACTATGCTATGCTTCTTGTCGATCGGATCACACATTTTGTTTAATAAAAAAACACAATCGTTATTCAATGATTTCATCAACCTGGCAGAAATGTGATGTCCTTGTCGTTCGTGTCCTGTCCCGGCAAGTGAGCAGAAAAATGAGGCTCCACCCTGAGGAAGACACATTGAGAATTAAGAAAATGAGCAGGTAATCCGCACTGCTGTACACAGCCGGTAGAAGAGCACAAGATCACAGAAACACGAGCGATAGCCCTCCATTCAGTCAATGGATTTAACTTTTTCCAGCAGACTGCGGGCTTTGGCAATATTAGCCGCCGCCTGTTCATGGCCGGGATCATAGCGCAGGGTCTTTTGCCACATGTCAATTGCCGCTGCGAGATTGTCGTCGACGAAGAATGTGACTCCGCGCTTGTAGTGGATGTCGGCCTGTTCTTTCAGGATTGTGTGAAGATCAGCTACAACCTCACGAACTCCGGCAACGCCCGGATCGATCTCTTCAAGAACGCTCCGGGCTTGAAGATATTTTTCATTCTCCAGCAATGTCTTGGCTCTTGCAAAGAGCTCATCGTTCAGGGCCTGGGTATTGTCGGCTCGCTGTTGCATCTGAAGAACGTGGATTTGAGCAATATCTCTCTTCACATCCTTAAAAAGAGGATCGACCCGGGAGAGCACCTCGATGGCCTTCTCATACCTTTGTCGGCGGCGCAGTTCTTCTCCGAGCCCGACAAGAGCGCTGCCCAGCAGATACGATGCTTCCTCATCCCCGGGATGACTGGCCAGGATCTTTTCGGCCACAGGCAGCAGCTTTGCAAAATCCTTTTCCGTATAGAGAGCGCGCGCATGGAGTATATCACTCTTGTAGTCCTGCAGTTGCGGCGAAAAGAAGGAGTCCAGCCGCGGCAGACGGATTTCGGTGCCGGCTGTCAACCCTTCCTCGTCGCCAATACCGGCACAATGAACAATGACAAAGCCATCGGCAGCATTTTGGTAGAATGCTTCGGCGATCGAGGATATCGTATCATTTTCCTGCACGGTATACGATATCCACCGCAGGGGGATATATTTATTCTTGAAGTACTCAAGGGCCAGTGTGTTTTCAGGGTTATAGCGCAGCGCCTCGATGAATTCCGCCAGCGCTTTCTTGCCTTTTTTGTCCTGGTAAAACCGGACTCCAATCTCGGCGTACCATTGAGACACCCGGCGCAGCTGCCTGGATATCTCTTCGATTCTGGCATCAATTTTTTCTCGTGCCTGCCGCCAGTACTGCAGGGCTGCACGATATTCGCCATCGTCTTCAGCTGCTGCTGCAATCAGCTGCTCGGTAGACGGCAGGAGCACCGGTCCTCCTTCGATTCCCGTCGTCCTGGCGGCACAGCCGAAAAAGCTGCCGACAATAATCAAGGTTATCACAACATGGAGAAGGGTTGAAATGACTGTAGACGTACCGTACCGCCATCGTGGCGAAGTCAGCCGTCCCTTACCGACATCGAACCTCCGCATCTTCAATGAAACTCCTTACTTTCCGTTACATCCGTCGTGACCTTCGCCAGAACCCGATATATCTCCACAACCTCCTCCTTGCCTTTGACCCGCTGCGGTGCCAGCGCTTCGAATGTGGCCAGATCACCGCAATCGCCACAGATACTGCCGGCGGCGATTATTTCCCCACCGCCGGCAAGATCGTTGAGATAGGCGGCAACATTGACGCAGTCACCGATGACGGTATACTCCGTTTTTACCGGGGAACCGATGTTGCCGGCGACCACTACACCGGAGGCAACGCTGATCCCCACCGAAGCCAACAGCCTGTTGCCTTCTGCGGCATTGTGAGCGAACTCCTTTTGCATGGCCAGTGCCGCCTGCAGGCATCGAGCCTCATGATTCCGATGATAGACGGGAACGCCGAACACAGCGAGGACGGAATCGCCAATGAATTTATCGACGTAGCCGCCGAAACGCATGACTATCTCCGTGGCGATCTCAAAAAACTCGTTGAGCCGTTCGACAACCTCTTCGGGCTCTTTAGCCTCGGAATAAGCGGTAAACCCTCGTATGTCTGCGAAAAGCACCGAAGCCCGGTTTTTGCGTCCCTTGAGCCAGCCCTTCTCCGGGCTGCGCATGATCATGTCCAGCACCTCGGAGCCGACATATTTGCCGAAACTCTCCTTCATCAACGACTGACGATACAGTTCATCACCCATACGGTTGAAGGCCTCTCCGAGAGTGCCGATTTCGTCGTTGTTCTTCAACTCCACCCGGTGCGCGTAGTTGCCTCTGGCTATTTCGGCGGTTGCATCGACCAGGGTCGAAATCGGCTTGGAAAAGCGCCGGCTGAATATCACCGCAACTATCATGCCGAAGAGGATTACCAAGAGGATACTGGCCGCCAGAAAAGCGCGCTCGTGTATAAATAGTTCCCGGACGAAATCGACCGAGAGCCCCACATGTACCTCCCCCAACCGTTTCTCCCTGAACATGACAGGGGAGCTGAGATTAAGAACATCGGCACCGTCGGACGTTTCATAGTTAAAATAGGAGAACGGTCCCTTTCGGAAAATTTCATCATCACCCGAAAAAGGTTGAAGCTGTTTATCTATCTTTTCATGGTCGGTATGGGCCTTGATGAGCCCGTCGTTATCGACGATGAAGGCATAGAACTGCCCCTCGACCGAAGCGGCATCATTGATGAGTCTGTTGAGCTCGAGGATATCGTCGTTGAGGAGGGGGATTTTGGCGTTGTTGCTGAAATAATTGAGACTGATCATGCCCTGTTTCAGGGTCTGTTCAAAGAGTTTGTCCTTCTGCCGTTCCATGACGACATATCCGAAGATGGCCATGGATATCACCATGACAAAAATAATTGTTATGGAGAGCTGCAACCATATAGGAATACGCAGTGTTGGCGTCTGCTCACGCAGGGATCCACGGACTTTGCGTACCAGGTCACGAATATTGTCCGAGAGCGAGACAACGGAGAGATCATAGTGGTCATTGATTGCTCTGACAACATCCTCCTCACGTGCATACCCCTGCTCGACCACCACTTGCCCCAGGGGAACCGCCTTTCCCTGCTGGAAAAGAATGTGTTTCTGTGCATCCATTGCCTGGCTGAGCTGTCCTTTGGTAATAAGACCCTTTTTAATAAGTACCGCCCCTATCAGTTCATCCCCCGAGGTTTTGGTAAAAAGCCCGCGGAAACGGGCACCCAGGGATGGAAGGTGTTTATTGCTTCCCCTTTCAGCTTTCATATCGACGACAGTATCTCCTGTTCGCTCCTGGCACAGCTTGGTAAAAACCTGCCGGCATTCTTCACCGGCACCGTTGAGAGCCCGAAGCCACACACTTTTTTATCGGCTGGCGAAGGGGAAATCATTACCCCCATGGAGCCGACATTGAGCCTATCTCGTCTGAATATTTCACAAGTTGGGATGGTCTGCACGACGAAAAGTCCTCTAACTGGCTATACTTGGCTATGCTCAATACCGGCAGCAACAAAAAAGAACAGGTCAAGGTCATATCGACTCCCGAAGAGTGAATGAAAATGGACATACCCATCATTCCTTGCTCATTATTCACACTGTTTACCCATGCTCTTCCCAAAACGCTTGTAGATTTTTAATCTTCTTCCTGTCACCCCTGAAACTCAGCCTAGCCAACTATGGGGAGAGACAGGGATGCTCTTTTGACGGGCGCCTGTAGCCTGGACGGCTGCAGTCGAGCCCCCAGTGATGGTTTCATGACGTACCGGGAAAAGATCTATTCCGGTCCGCTACTTATTGAAATTGCGCGGCACACGAATACACAACCTTACGAATGTGGTAGTTAGATAATTATTTATTAACGGCCACCTTGAAAAATGGCCTTTTCACTCTTTGGCAGACCACCGGGCCTTGCTCTTTTCTGTCACCGGTTTATCATCATCTTCTGGGTCCAGAAGGAGGGCCAAAAGGAATTTGACAGCCTCCAGGTGTTTGGCTAGGGTAAAGTGATACATTCGTCGCGGCCACTGTCCATGCTGTTTCTGCCGATAAACATTCAACCTGATTACCCCTGGAACTCAGCCTAGCCGATTATGGAAAGACAGGGGTGCTCTTTTCACGGGCGTCTGCAGCCTGGACGTCCGTAGTCGAGCATCCAGGGATGGGTTCATGGCGTACCGGGAAAAGAGTATCCCTTTCTCAGACCGAGTTGCTGGGTATAAGGGGTAATCAAAATATTCAATGGATACGATCATAATATGCACAAAGATCCGAAACAGTTAGACGATATCATCGCCGGCCCGATCCTGCGTCGAACCTTGGGGGATGAGCTTGTGCTCTGGCTGGCGACCAGCAGACCTCTCACCATGAGTTTTCGTCTCTACAGCAACGATGACGGCAGCGTGCTTTTCTCCGGCCTGGTCGATGATTTTTCACCAGCGCCGCTGCAGATAGGCAAGCATGCCTACATCTATCTCATAGACTACCGGCCGCAGAATTCGCTGCCTGAGGACAGGCTGCTTGAATATGACATCGTCGTGCTGGAAAACGGTGGCGAAAAATCGTTGTCTGACTATTTCCCCGACATTGTTTATCCCGGCCACAAGAGGCCGTTGATTGTCTGCAAAGCCCGCCTCGATCATATCCTTCACGGCAGCTGCCGTAAACCCCACTATCCTTGGCAGGATGCCCTGCTGCGCCTCGACGATGAACTGAAGAAAACCGTTAGCCAGCCCTCAAAACGACCCGCCCTGATGATCATGACCGGCGACCAGATCTACGCCGATGATGTCGGCGGACCTATGCTGGTTGCCATTCACCAGGCCGGAAAACTGCTGGGACTCTTTCCGGAAAAGCTCAGCGGCGCCGTCGTCGCCGACAGCCAGGAGCTGCAGGAGAGCGAGCTATGCTATTACAGCCGGGCGGATCTGCTCCCCCGCACCAAGGAAACCAAGACCCTGCGCGACAAATTCTTCGGCGGCGTGCGCAAGCCTATCTTCACCGCGGCCTCGGCACACAACCACCTGGTCAGCCTCGCCGAAGTCATCGGCATGTACCTGTTGAGCTGGTCGCCTGTTCTCTGGCCGGAAATCGATCTGCAGGCGGCAGAGATCACTGCTGAATATCAAAAGACTTACGACGTGGAGCGGATCCAGGTCGAAGCCTTTGCCCATAAACTCAAAAGCACCCAACGTCTCTTGGCCCACATTCCCAACTACATGATCTTCGATGATCACGACATCACCGACGACTGGAACCTCACACGGGGCTGGGAGGAGGTCGCCTACAAAAACCCCTTCTCCCGACGCATCATCGGCAATACCCTCATCGGGTATTTCCTTTTCCAGGCCTGGGGAAACACCCCATCCCAGTTCGAAGGTGATTTTCTGGAAAAGGTCCGTACCTGTTTTCGCAATCCCGGCGGAGAACACCAGGACGCGCTTATTGATTACCTGCTCGACTACGAGCACTGGAACTATTCACTGCCGACAACCCCCAAAATGGTGGTGCTCGATACCCGCACCAAGCGCTGGTGGTCGGAGAGGAGTCTGTCCAAACCCTCCGGTCTTATGGACTGGGAAAACCTTTCCGATCTGCAGCAGGAGCTGATGGACGAGCCGGCCGTGGTGCTGGTTTCGCCGGCCCCCATCTTTGGCGTCAAACTGATCGAAGTAGTACAACGGGTGATCACCTTTTTTGGCCATCCACTGGTGGTAGATGCCGAAAACTGGATGGCCCATCCCGGATCGGCCAATGTCATTCTCAACATTTTCAGGCACCGGCGGACACCAAAAAATTTCATCATCCTCTCCGGCGACGTCCACTATTCTTTCGCTTACGACGTCAAGCTCAAATATCGCCACAACAGTCCCAACATCTGGCAGATTACCTGCAGCGGCTTCAAAAATGAATTCCCCCGCGGCCTTCTCACCTGGTTTGACCGGCTCAATCGATGGCTCTACGCCAACCACTCACCGCTGAACTGGTTTACCAAACGCCGGCGCCTGCGAATTATGCCGCGCAGGCCCGATCATCACCCATCTCGCCAACTGGTCAACGAATGCTCTCTTGGCCGGGTACGGCTCAATACCCAGGGAGAACCTGTAGAAATCAGCGTCCTGCCGGCAAGCGGCGGCGAAGTCCGCTTTCTTGCCACGAAGAGATAGCCGCCGCTCATCACAAGGGCTTGTGGTAGAATTCTACCCAAAACCCCTGCTTTTTTTACAAACCTTCTCTCAACTGACAAGCCCCGTTGGCGGTGCCATAAATTCGGGACCGACGGGTTTTTCTATGACTTCAGCAAGGATAGAATCGACCGCCGAAAGGGTCGCCAGATCCATCGACCAGCCCATAATCTCGTCCACAGGCTGTATTTGTTCCGGCTTACGGCCGCCCCAGATAGCAATAGGGATACCTTTTTCGAAAATCCAGCGCAGACTGAAGGCCAAAATGGACACATCGAAGCGTTTTTTCGCCAGGTTCTCGATTTTTTTTGCCGCTTCCAGATAGCTGTCAAAACGCGGCTGTTGGAACTTGGGATCGTTGTTGCGCAGATCATCGCCCTCGAACTCCCTCTCCTGGGACATTTTCCCCGAGAGCAGGCCGCGGCAGAGAGCCCCGTAGGTCATCAGGGCAATATTGTGCCTCTCGCAATAGGGCTTTATATCGGCTTCAATGCCCCGCTCGAAGATGTTGTAAGGCGGCTGACAGAGATGGAGGGGGCACTCCTTCTGGAAGGCATTCATCTGATCCTGGGTAAAATTGGATACCCCCACCGCTCTGACTATCTTCTTTTCATGGAGTTCACGCATCACCGCCGCCGTCTCCTCGATGGGCCGGGTACAATCGGGCCAGTGGACATAGTAGATATCGATGCTGTCACTGCGAAGCCTCTTGAGCGAGTCCTCAACCTCACGCATGATCCTCTCTCGGGAGCCGTTGCGGCGAATACCATCTCCGTCTGTCCAGTCAAGCGTGACCTTGGTTGAAAGGTAGGGGCGCTTTCCCCCGGAGTACTCCTCCACGGCCTTGCCGACTATTTCCTCGGAGGTGCCGAATCCATAAACCGGTGCGGTGTCGATCAAATTTATTCCTTTATCGAGGGCGGCGTGAATGGTGTCGATGGATTTCCTCTCCTCGGTGCCGCCCCACATCCAACCGCCTATGGCCCATGTCCCTAGAGCTACACGGGAAACTTCAAGACCTGTATCACCAATGGTATAATGTTGCATACTCTTGCTCCTCCTTTTTTTCTGTTGTGCAGACGCGACTTTTTTCAACGTCTCGCTAACATGTTTTAAAAAAAACCCTCATTCGAGCCATACCATCTCCACCCGTCGGCGAGGCGGAGGTCTTGATGACAAGGGTCCGGAACAATGGATCTGCCTAGGGAAAACGTGCTCCTCTTGTTTTTCTCTTTTCTCTGACTGTTTCGTGCAATTTGCATACCACGCCATTTGCCGGCAATCCGTAGAAGAGCAGACAATAGGTTCCGACCGCACCACTCCTTAGATACCCGCGCAGCTTCATCAAATACTGGGCCTTGGTGGTTTTTCAAACACTCACCTGGACACATGTCCGGGAAACCAAGATATGTCCGACTCTTTCGGACAACAGCCGCCAGCTGGAGAGTTCACCGGGGAAAAGTTTTCGGCAGTAGATCGTGGAGTATCCGGTAGCTGGCAGGGACGCTAGCCAGGGCAATAACGGTTACGAAGAGAACCCCAATGCCCAGGCTGATGGCCATGGGAATGAGAAACCTGGCCTGGATGGATGTTTCGGTGATCATCGGTGTCAGTCCGAAAAAGGTGCATTGATTACAACCTCGGAAAGGGCCAGTATGCCTAAGATAGAGACAATGGTAAGATCATATCTCAAGAGCAGGTGCCCGAGAACAGCCCCTGCCCGGCCATAGGGATTGGCCACGAAAATAAGCAGCGGCTGGGTATAGCTCCTAAAGACCGCGGCAATCAGTGCATACATGGCGAGAAAGACCAGCAACAGTCCTTTGAATATTTTACGCATCGACTCACGTTGATTCTCCTGTTCACCGCCGCTGGCATATTCGAGCTCGGGGTATTTCTGCTGCAACCCTGGAATCAGGGTGTTCTGGGTGTAGCCAGAGATAGCATTTGCTGTGGTCAGGCGCGGGCCGACATCACCGGTGACATTAATGATTCTGCGGCCGTCCTTACGGAGAATCGCCGTTGGTGAGCGTGACCATTCCAGTCTGGCTGCCTGCTGCAGGGGTATTTCACCGCCTTTAGTCAGCACCAGCATTTGCTCCAGCCCCTCCATGGTGCCGTGCTCGTGTTCGGTGGCCCGGATATATATGCGCAGCTCGTCTCTGCCGCGAGGCTGCCGGAAGGATTCAATACCCTAACACATGGCCCGCACCTGGGCACCGAGACTGGTTGCGTCGAGACCTTAAGGCACGCCCTTCGGGTCTGAGATGCACGTTAATTTCAGGTGAGCCCAGATCAAAGCCAGCTTGCCATCCTCTGATGAGTACTGCCGGCCGTAAAAAGCATCAAGGTCCTACCTGAGGGAATGAAGCCAGCAGACACACCCCCCGGGGGGTGACACCAGCTGTTTACATTATAGTTCCTGTCGGTAACTCATTTTTCGTGGCCGAACCCTTGACTTTTACCAGATCTGTGCAATTGAGGAGTAGAAGCAGCCTATCATACAATGAGATTACCAAAGGGGAAAAGATGAAAGCATTGTTCCTACACTCGATATTTGCCGTCACCGTGTGTCTACTGACCAACGTTCCACAGACGCAGGCCGCTCAAACCGGCATGAATGACAGGGCCGTACTTCAGGAACTCAGGCAGATGATCGAGAAGCAGCAAGCCCAGATAGACCGCCAGGCCGCAGAGATACAGGATTTAAAAAGCAGGCTCGTTCCCAGGCAGGGCACCGCCGAAGAAGAGATTGCCACCGATTCCAGGAAAGCTCAAAAAGAAGAAATCCCTCCCGCCGTCCAATCGGCCGATACCGGCGCCAAAGTAGTATTCTACGGGCAGGTCAACCGTGCCGGGCTCTGGGCCGACAACGGTGATTCCAGCAATCTCTATTTCGTCGACAATGACAACTCCAGTTCCCGACTGGGCATCAATGCCACGGCTTCCTACAAAAAGCTCACCATCGGCGGAAAAATCGAATACCAGCTAGAGTCGAACTCCTCCAATCTGGTAAGCAGCAGAGATGAAAACCCCAACAACGACCTTTCCATCCGTCATGCCGACGCCTCTATTTCTGCCGACAATTTTGGAAAATTCTCCTTCGGCAGGGGGAGTTCCGCCACTGAGGGTATCTCGGAGATGGACCTGTCCGGTACCCATGTGGTTTCCCAGTCAGCTGTTTACGATATGGCCGGCGGCCAGCTGTTCTACGATGATGCACAAAACATCTTGACTTCAACAGCAGTAGGCGATGTCTTCACCAATATGGACGGCCTCAGCCGCCTGGACCGTTTTCGCTACGACACGCCCGTTTTGGCTGGAATTACCGTTTCGGCAGGGATAAACGAAGACGATGCCTACGATCTGGCGACCCGCTACAGCCGCGATTACGGTGGGGTCAAGGTGTCCGCTGGGCTGGGCTGGGTCAATATCGACGATTCCCCCACCTACGATAACCAGTACAGCGGCTCTGTCTCCATCCTCCATGACAGCGGCTTCAACCTCTCGCTGGCCGGCGGACTCCGCCAGGCCAAACAGAGCGGCCGCGATGATCCGAGCTTCTGGTACACCAAGCTCGGCTATATCCTCAATGCTTTCTCCGTGGGATCCTCTGCTTTTTCCGTTGACTATTTCATGGGCGAAGACATCGCCGCAAATGACGACGAGGCCTCGAGCATGGCGCTGGCCTATGTGCAGAATTTTGATGACTGGGGAACCGAACTCTATCTCGCCTACCGTTTCCACCAACTGGACAGGGACGGCACCGACTTCAACGACATCAGCGCCGTCATGAGCGGCGCCCGCGTCAAGTTCTGATGAAAAGAATCCAGACATTGCCGCTGACAGCCTCGCTGCTCGTCTGCCTCTTCCTCTTCGGCTGCGGCGGCACGAGCTATACCCACCAGCCGGCCGATGGTCTCAAAACGGGCCCGGGAGCTTTTTCCGGAGAGGATGGCGTTTTCGTTCTTATTTCAACCGAGACAGAAGACAAAAAAGAGCAGAAGAGCGACGACACAAAACGTCGGTAACCCGAATATTTCACCAGTTGAGATGGTCTGTCAATTACAGAAGCGAAGAAGCAGAGCTGGCCATCTCGACTTGCCCGAAGGGTGAGGACAGACAGAGACTACCAAGATAGTAATGTCAATAAACAGTGCACCTTCGGTGTTTTTACGAAATGATCGGGATAATCCCGATACTCCTCTCTCCATGAACAAACCCCCAACTCTTGGCTGCGATCATGTAAGAAAAATGTAAGAGAGCCCCTGTAGACTTGCCATGGACTCTTTGTTGGCCGAAAATTCTTTTCAGGAAAAGGCTACGATGCCGGTCTTAACCTCAGCAGTCTCCAGGAGGGAAGGTATGAGAGATTCAGCGTATGTGCAGCGAGAAAAAATTTTTCTGCAGGTCTGCTCCTGCTGTGAAATGATCCTCAACCGCGATGAAATACACAGGGAATGCACCGCGCACCCGCACAAACTCTACACCCTTGATACGCATACAGCTATTTGTCCTGCCTGTCTGCATCTTTCTTTACCCGGCACAGTCTCTACAACTCCGGCAACACAAGGCGATTTAGCCGATAAACGCTAGGATTGTGTCGGAGAGAAGGGCGGTATGCGAATGCAACGAGACTCCGAGAAAGTACCTTCTCCGACAGGCTCCTCATCCGAAGGGTGAGAATGGCGATCCACATCTCGACGGACAAATTGTCGCCAAAAGAAAGCGATTTCCTGTAGCTGATCGTCTATGCCACCAGCACCAGCGTCACCGCTTTTTCGTCTCTTCTCTTGTATGCCCCCTCAAATCAATCCATGCAGTTTCTGCAGCAGGTCGTCGAGTTTTCCGGCATCGTCAAAACAGAAATGGAGATCGGTAAAATGTGAACGCATTTTTTCAACCTCTTCCCTCACGGTCCTGTCGTTCTGGAGAACATCGGACATGAGCTGGGCGAGGATCTCAAAGTCCTTTTCCTGCATGCCGAATCTGGTCATCTCGGCTACGCCCAGGCGCAGGGAACCGGAAGCGGTAAAGCCTTCCTCCTCCGGTGTGGCCTGGTAGTTGACGATGATATTGTTGTCCTCGAGCAATTGCGCCATTGCCGGGCCGCGGGCATAACCGACATGAACGATCACCTGGTGGGTA
This sequence comes from uncultured Desulfobulbaceae bacterium, assembly GCA_937132035.1. Classification (GTDB taxonomy): domain Bacteria; phylum Desulfobacterota; class Desulfobulbia; order Desulfobulbales; family Desulfocapsaceae; genus Desulfopila_A. The sequence goes on from CAKZOA010000115.1 coordinate 12,822, forward strand.
TGGGTAAAGCCCTCTTCCCGGATACCGGCCACCTCCAGCCCGCAGTCGTCGAGCGCCCGGGCAAAAGCCCTGGCGTTGGCGATAACCTGCTGCTGGTATTCATCCTTGAAGCAGTTCATCTCATAGGTGGACATCAACAGTCCCAGCAGCGTACCCAGGTGATGGTTGCTGACACTGCCGGGGAATGTCCTTCGCTCGATGGCTTCCCAAAGGCTGTACCCGGCATCGTCCACATCATAGTTGCCGGCGATGATTCCCCGCTGGGTACCGAAAAAGGTCTTGTGGGTCGAGCCGGTAACCACATCCGCCCCTTCGGCAAACGGCTCCTGGAAATAGGGGCCGACCAGTCCCAGCACATGGGCCATGTCGTACATCAGCAGGCAGGACAGACCGAGGTCGTCGACCATCGCTTTTATCTCGCCTACCGGCTCGGGATAGATGGTCATGCTCTTGCCGAAGATGATAAGCTCCGGCTCATGGATCTCGAGGAGCTGGCGGCAGGCGGCGACATTGATCTTGTAGGGGTTTTCGGGCTGTACCGGAAAGTTGACCACCGCCGGCCGTTCCCGCTGCGGATCACGGGCGACAAAGTCCCTCAGGGCGCCCATGGGCTGGGCGCTGAGATGACCACCGTTGAGTATATGATTGTTGATGATCTTGCCAATACGCCGCTGTTCACTCTTTCTATCGGCCCGGTTAAGATAGTCCACCAGCCCTGAGAACACCGCAGTATTGGCCATCTGCCCCGATATCACCCGGGCCTCGGCGTTGCGGCAGCCGAGATACGCCTTCAACTCTTCAATGAGCAGGTTTTCCACCTCGCTGATAAAGGCGGTACCCTGATAATAGAATATTTCCTCGTCGCCGAAGGCCTTGACCTTTTTATGCTCGGCATAGCGGCTGCAGGGGTCCATGACCGACAAAAGTTTTGCCAGTGCCGAGGGCGCCTGTTCCGAGGGTATGAGGTTTATGCACCGGCGCTGTCGCCACTGGCTGTTTTCCAGGGCCTTCTGCAGCAGAGAATGGGCCTTGGCTTCGCCGGTGGAGTATCGGTCTGCAGCTCCGCCGGGTGGGGTTTGTCCTGCGGGCACCTCCTTACCCAGCTGGTCCCAGAGAATGGCCCGGGCCCGCGGCGGGGCTTCGGCGCGCATATGATAGGGCACCACCACCCCCTGGGTGCGTTTTTTCCGAATTTCTATTTCCACCCTATCGCCGCTGGCTATATCGGCATCGAGCAGCGCCAATGCTATGGCGCGCTTCTGGCCGATGTCGGAGTAGGCCTGTGCAATGCCGGAGCCGGCCGTGGTCCAATAGGGCACCATGGTGCCGCTGGTGACATAGCCGACCTGCCTGTCTCCGTAGAAAACCGGACACCCCTCCCGGGCTATCCCCCGACCGGTGACGGCAAGAGGCATTATCAGCCGGGGCAGGGAGCGTATATTGCTAAAATCCATGGCCAGAATCCGTTTCAGGTCGGCAAATTGCTCGCCGAGAGCTTTTCTGCCGATAGAGTCGCCTTTCAAATCTGAGAAACTGACGGCGAACTTGGCCAGCGGAGAGGCAAAGATGGGAATCGGTCGGCCTTCGGGATCGTCGCCGAACTCGTGACCATAGAGCGGCAGGGACGCCTCCAGGCGCAGTGTGTCGCGAGCGCCCAGCCCCACCGCTTCGGCACCCTGCGCCAACAACCTGTCCCAGACCATCTCGGCTGCCTCTTTCTCCATAAACAGCTCAAACCCCAGGGGATCGCCGGTGTAGCCGGTACGGGCAAGCCGAACCGGGCAGCCGCCGATGACCACCTCGCTGAGATGATTGCGCAGCGGCGCCGGCAGTGGGCCCGATTCAATGACCCCTTCGAGTATCTCCTTCGAGGCAGGGCCCTGCAGACTGAGCATGGCCAGCTCTTCTGTGCGGTCCTCGATCTTCAGGTTTTCAAAAGAGCCGCCAAGCTCCTGTAAATGGAGCCAGTCCTTGCGGGCGTTGGAGGCATTGACCACCAGCAGATAGCCTTCCTCCTCGAAGCGATAGAGGTAGGCGTCGTCAATGGCGTGGCCGTTTTCATCGGGTATAATGGTGTACTGGCTCTCGCCGACATCAAGGGCCGCAGCATTGTTGGTGAGAACCTTCTGCAGAAAATCCAGGCCGCTTGTACCACCAAAGACAAACCTGCCCATATGCGAGACATCGAAGAGTCCAGCCTTCTTGCGACAGGCCAGGTGCTCATGAATAACTCCCTGACTGTATTGGATCGGCATCAGCCAGCCGCCAAATTCGACTATCTGCCCCCCCTGTTCGAGATGCTTTTCATACAAGACGGTTTTCTGTAAATCAGTCATATCTTCCCCCACAACCGGATTTCTCGATTACTGGCTACGGACGCGGCTCTGCTGCACCCCTGTCACTTCCGCTCCCTCTCTCTGACATCATACCATCTACCCTATGCACTCTCCAGAATATTACACCACCGCTCCCCGGTACGGGACATCCGTCCACAGGGGCACCGCTTCGGAGATAATACCGGAACAAAAAAATTCCAATCGCTTCTAAACTGTTTCCTCCACCGCCAGCCCCAATACTTCATGCAAAATGGGCGACGCACCGGCTTTGACAATCACTCTCACAAACATACCATTGCTTTTGGGAGAGCATGAAGGTGACAGTTTATCCAATGAGGCTTGCATAAGGGGCAAACAATAATGGCTGAGTCCATTTTCACTCTTCGGTTAAAGGTTTTATCGCCGCTGGCCGAAAAAGATACCTGATTACCCCTGAAACTCAGCCTAGCCAATTATGGGGAGACAGGGGTGCTCTTTTCACGGGCGTCTGCGGCCTGGGCGGCTGCAGTCGAGCCCCCAGAGATGGGTTCATGGCGTACCGGGAAAAGAGTATCCCTGTCTCAGACCGAGTTGCTGAGAAGAAGGGGTAATCAAAAAAAGATATGTCAGAAGTGCGCCAGAGAACCGCTTTTTTCTCAGCTCATGACGTTTTCGGTTACGCAGACGGAGCCATAAAATTACTGTGGTGAGCATTGATTGTGTCAAAGCGGAGCGGAAGCGGAGACAAAGAAATTTCTCCGACAGGCATCTGGGAAAATCGATAATGGGTATTCAAGGAGGAATGCCATGACTACACTTAGCAACCACCTGCCAGCGGAAGGGATTTCCGCCGGGCAGAGTTATCCTAGCCACTACCGGTACGCGACCTCCAGCCGCGAGCTGGCCGTATCGACCTCGCAAAGTTCTGCAACCACAGTTGTTCTAGAAACCAAGGAAGGCGACCGGGTCAGCCTCAATGTCTCCGCTTTTTCCCGTATGGACGCCTCCGGCTACACCCGCGAAGGAGCGCTCGAGAACGAATCGGGTTCTGTTCTTTTACGGCAGAACCAGCGCCAGATCACCCTGGCCTCAGGCCAGAGTTTTTCCTTTGCCGTGGAAGGGGAACTCAGTGACGGGGAGCGTGAGGACATCGAAGCGCTGATGCTGGACCTCGACGGCGTCATGAACCGTATGCAAAAAGGCGATATGCAACAGGCCTTGAAAAAGGCTTTGGACATAAGCTCGCTGGAAACCGTATCCTCCTTCACCGCCGATCTCAGCTTCGAAAGCCGTTATGAGGCCCGCGCCGCCTCTACAGCCGAAACGGCAAGTTTTTCGCCGTCGGTACAAGAGAGTGGTTTTCCACCAACACCTGCAGACAGGGAGACGGGTAGCCTCACACTTCCTGCCCCCTTCACCCGTTTCTTCGAGTCCCTGCTGGAAATAATGGAAAAGCATGACGACACCCTGGTCCGTCAAATGAAAAATCCCATCGCCAAACTGTTCACGCACCATCGAGACAGCCTCGCCCAGGGCTCCAAACATGGTCCTGTGCTAGCCGATATGTTGGATAAGGTGCAAAAAAAGGTTTTCTCTCTTATCGAGCAGATACCAGCATAATCCGGGACCGGCAAAAAGGTGTCAGGTCAACACCGATTTCCAGAGTTACGCTCCTTTTTCCCAACTCACTCCTGCTCGAAAAGACCGTACACAACAGCCGTATACTTCTGCCCCCAAAAGCTCGAAAGACTATGTAGGAAACTCGGCTCCCCTATCACCCATAGAAAAATCTAGGCCCAAACCATTCTACTTCGTAGATGTCAGGGCATCGAGTTTTCTCAACAGATCGGCGAGATAGTTCTCCGTACTCAACAGTAAGAGTTTGGCGCTGTACTGATCGGGATTCTTCCGGTAATTGTCGCGTGATTCGACGAGTATGGTCTCGGTTCTTCGTATTTCTTCTTTTATGGCGTCTATTGTATCCATTATAGCTGCTATGTGTAGATTGAAAGATGTATCCGGGCTCGACATGCATGCTGCCGCCCCGACCTCTTTATGAAAAACCAAACGAGGTCAAAGGTCAAACGGAAAGGAGGACCATATAGGGAGTTTTTCCTTTTTCTGGTGAACTCTGCTACTCAGTCTATCCAATTCCTCAAAGACAGGGGATCAAACAGTAGCCTGAAAAGCGATCCGATTCTCCCTGCTTCCCCCCACTGTGAGGCTACTCATTCTGCGCCTTCTCTCTCTATGTAGCCATTTACATCTTCAGGATCATGACGGTTCTCCAGGAGAACGACGAATTCAGCGAGCACAGGTTCTGGTTCAATTTCTTCTACATTATCGAATCGGCCGCCAGATATTATGAAAAATACAAGCGCCTCTGCCGGTTGCCTCTGCAATCCTCCAGCATTGAACTGAGGCATTATTCAATGAAGAATCACACCCTGTATTTGATTCGCAGCCTGTAGCATGCTATAATTCTGTAGAAATTCGCAGAGGCGATCTGTGAACAGATGATCGCCGACGGAGATGTAGACAATTCAAAAGCTCCTTCTCGCATGAAAATCGACCCCGAGTTCGAAAAGGATATTCTCTACCTTGATCTGACGACCATCGAGGAAAGTGAGGATGTCATCTATATCGTTGACTCTGCCTTTACCTTAAAGGCATACAACAACATGTGGGAGAATTTTGCCCTCGACAATAACGGCGAAGAGATACTCAGACGCTATCCACTCGGCTCCAACATTCAAGATGCCTTCCGGGAACCGATTAAAAGCTACCTTATACAAGCCTATACTGCGGCATTGCAGGACAACACCCCTTTCGAGCAGACCTACGAATGCTCCTCGCCCCTTGAATATCGGCTCTATCGTCAGACCGCCTACCCACTGGTACGAAGCCGCGGCCTGGTCATCAGCAATCACCTCGTCAGGAAATCACAGCTCCGGGAGGAAATCGTTGCTTTCAGCAAACAGTTTATCGATAACAGGGGAATTATCACCCAGTGCCAGAACTGCAGGAAAATCCGCGACCCGCAAAATGAGCAACGTTGGCTCTGGGTTCCCTCCTTGGTGAAAAATACTCTTGCCAACACATCGCACGGTATCTGTCCCCAGTGTCTTGATCACTATTTTCCCGACATAGATGATTAGATGCAACAGTAGCAGTCCGCCTCCGTGGTAATGAATAGTGACAAAGACGTAGAAGCGTTCAACCTCAGCGGATCGATATTTGGGCATACCACATGACGAACTACTCCCTAACAGACCTGGTCGAGCTTGAAAGACTTCAGAAGATTCAGGATCTCTTTGCAGAGGCCAATGGCATCGCCTCGACGATAACCACGCCAGACGGCACCCCCATCACCAAACCGAGCAACCATTCAACGATATGCACACTGATCCGGCAGACCCACCACGGGAAAAAGAAGTGCATTGCCTCCGGCATGCTCCTGGGCCAGGAGGCTGCGCAGCGCCTGCAGCCTTTCTATCAAAAATGCCATAGCTGTGGTTTCAGTGATGCCGCCGCCCCGATTATCGTTAACGGCCGCCACCTTGCCAACTGGCTCATCGGACAATATCACATTCAAGACGTCGACGAAAAACGCGTCCGCGAATATGCCCGGGAAATCGGCGCCGATGAAGAAGAAATGACGGCCGCCTTTTATGACATGGAGACGATCCCAACGGAACGATTCGAGAAAATTCTTCACTTTCTCTGGGTCATGGCCAATGAGATCTCCAATATGGGGTTTATCAACCTCAAACGCCAACAGCAGACGGATGAACTCGAAAAAGTGCAGGCGGAACTGCAGAAACAGCATATCGATCTCGAGATGATCGTCGAAGAACGCACCAAGGACCTTGTTCGACTCAACACCGAACTTCAGGATGAAATAGACGCGAAAAATAAATTGCGGCGCATGCAGCACAGACTGATTGCCGCCATCGAAAATGTCGACGAATCGATCATCATAACCAACACCGTTCCCGAAATTCTCTATGTCAACCCGGCCTTTGAAAAGATCTCAGGCTACAGCCGCGATGAAGTGTTGGGAAAAAACCCCAGCATCCTGAGCAGCGGTGTCCAGGACGAGGCATTTTATAAAAAACTCTGGGATACCATCCTCAGTGGAGAAACCTGGAAGGGCCGTTTTACAAATACCAGTAAAAAGGGAGAAATCTACTACGCTGAAGCAACAATTTCCATTGTTAAAGACGATAAGGGCAGAATCATCAATTTCGTTTCCATAAAACGGGACATTACCAAGCAATTGGAGATGGAGCGCCAGATCCTCCAGATGAGTAAAATGGAGGCCATAGGCACACTGGCCGCCGGTATAGCCCATGAAATCAACACACCGATCCAATATGTCACAGACAACACCCACTTTCTCGAAGATGCTTTCTCGGATTACCAGCAGCTTCTCAGAAAATACACCTCACTGAAGCAGTTCGACTCAGACAACGAGCAGCTTGCCTCTCTGAGCAAGCAAATAGATGCATTCGAAAAAGAGATTGACCTTGACTACCTCAACGAGGAAACCGGCAAAGCGATTGAGGGCTCGCTTGAAGGATTGAACCGAATGGCCACCGTGGTACGTGCCATGAAAGATTTCGCCCATCCCGGGGGGAAAACCAAGGAGGAGGTCGACATAAACGAAATACTAAAAAATACGGTGACAGTCTCCACCAATGAATGGAAATACTGCGCCGATATCACGCTTAATCTCAACGATTCACTGCCGCTGGTTCCGGTGTATTCCGGGCAGATAAAGCAGGCCATACTCAACATTGTCGTCAATGCAGCACATGCTATAGACGAGTCTCAGTCACAGGAAAAAGGCACCATCGCCATTTCCACCAGCCAAAGCGGCGACTGCATCAAGATAGAAATATCCGACAACGGTATTGGAATACCCGAAGAAGTGCTCGGCCATATCTTCGATCCATTTTTTACAACCAAGACCGTCGGCAAGGGCACCGGCCAAGGCCTCGCCATGGTGCACTCCACCCTGGTGGATGGCCACGGCGGCTCCATTGACGTCACCTCCAAGCATGGCAGGGGAAGCACTTTCACCCTCTCCCTGCCAATTTCCCCGACAGAGACGGATACAAACACCAGCTGCTGATCCACACGCAAAGATCATCAGCCCTGCTCCGGCATTGGCGGCATCGGCTTCGCCACCGGACCTATGGCGAAAATATGTTCATAGCCTCAAGCATTGGTGGCGTATCGCTTGAAGGAATTTCCTTCAGCCTGCTAACAATAGGTGGTATCTTCACTATGGCGTGTTTTCCGAATGTGATTCTCTGGCTGCCGCAGGCCATGGGGTGGTAGACCGTTCCAGCCATGCACGCGCAGCTATTGTAATATCGGAGCAAATGCTACCAGCTCCCAGAACCATAACCTAGAATGGAGAAGAAAAATGAGCGTAAAGGTCATACATACAGATGAGGCGCCAGCCGCCGTGGGACCCTATTCACAGGCAATCCAATACACCGGACTGATGTTTACTTCCGGACAGCTGCCCCTGGACCCGGATTCAGGAAAAATTGTCGAGGGCGACATTGCCGAACAGGCGCACAGGGTTTTCAAAAATCTCGAAGCCATTGCCCGCAGTGGCGGCACGACCCTGTCGAAGGCCCTGAAAACAACGGTATTCTTAAACGATATCGGCGATTTTCAAGCCGTCAACGAAGTCTACAAACACTATTTTGACCAACCGTTTCCCGCCAGAAGCGCCTACCAGGTTGCGGCCCTGCCGCTCGGCGCCGCTATTGAGGTGGAAGCGATCTTCGCGGTATAATACAAACTGATGCCCCCTTCTATACTCAGCAACTCCTTCAAGAACAGGGATACTCTTTTCCCGGGGCGCCTTAACCCGTCCCCGGGAGGCTCGTCTGCACCCGTCCTGGCTGCAGACAGCCAAGAATAGAGCCCCTGTCTCTCCACAATCGGACAGGCTGAGTTTCAAGAGCAATCAGATACTACCATTCCAACAATAAGGAGATAAGGGTTATGGATTTCACCAGATTCCCCAGGCGCGGCTACCTCCAGGGAGCCACACCCATAGAACCGATGCTCAAACTGGCCAAGGCGCTTGGTACGGAGGTCAACCTGTTTGTCAAAAGAGATGATCTGCTTCCTGGCGCCGCCGGCGGCAACAAAACCCGAAAGCTTGACTTCTGCATAGCCGACGCCCTGGAAAAAGGCGCCGATACCATTATAACCTGTGGCGCCATCCAGTCGAACCACTGCCGGCTCACCGCCTCCTGGTCTGCCAAGGAGGGACTGGAGTGCCATCTTGTGCTCGAGGAGCGGGTCAAGGGCTCCTACAAGGAAGATGGCAGCGGCAATAATTTTCTCTTCGAACTCCTGGGAGTGAAAAGCAAACGCGTCGTCGCCGGCGGCTCCGACATGATGGCTGAAATGGAAAAAACCGCTGCCGAACTCAAAGCGGCCGGCAAGAAAACCTACATCATTCCCGGCGGCGCCTCCACCCCTATCGGTGCTCTGGGCTATGCCGCCTGCGCAGAAGAAATGATGCAGCAGCTCAACGCTGCCCAGCTCCGTATCGATCATATCGTCGTTCCTTCGGGCTCCGCCGGAACTCATGCCGGCATGGCTGTAGGCATTGGCGGTACCAACGCCAATATTCCCATCTCGGGAATGAATGTATCCCGCCCCAGGGATGTGCAGGAAGGGATCGTCTTCGAACTGGCGCAGCAGACCGCAGAGCTGCTGGGAGTCAAGGGCGGCATAGCCCGCGACGACATCGTCTGCTATAGTGAATATGTCGGTCCGGGTTATTCGCTGCCGACCGATTCAATGGTCGAGGCGGTAAAACTCTTCGCCCGGGAGGAGGCAATCCTGCTCGATCCCGTCTACTCCGGAAAAGCGGCGGCCGGCCTCATCGATCTGGTGC
>CAKZOA010000116.1 GCA_937132035.1 uncultured Desulfobulbaceae bacterium
CAGGCCGTGGAAATGCACGGCAGTCATCACCATACTTTTTTCAATCCAGCGGGCATCGTCTATGAGATCCGTTGCTTCAGCAAGGCCCAGGGATGTCTGCACCATGGTGAGTCTTCCGCCGAGTTTACCTGGTTTGCCGGCTATACATGGTGTCTGGCAATGTGCGCCGGCTGCCAGACCCATCTGGGCTGGTTTTTCAGCTCGGGCGAAGCCAGCTTCTACGGTTTGATCGGCAGGAAGCTTGCCGGTTAAGGACTGATTTCAATATTGCACGAAAAATCAGTTGCATCGTCGATTCTATTTCCTCACTACCCCCAAGATATTCAGCAACGCATTCAGGGAGAGGAGACTCTTATCCACAAGGCCATGAACCTTTCCCCGGGGGCTTGGCTGCTGTCGTCCCGACTGCAGACATCCGTGAAAAGAACGCGCCTGTTTCTGAGGTACTGGAGAAGCTGAGTTTCAGGGGAAATCAGATTATAGGTGTATTTCTCGGGCTATCCTTCCCGTATGAGATCGATGAGATCGTCCGAGCTCATCTTGGCGCTGAGGTCACTGCCTTCCAGCAGACTCCCGGCGAGATCGCGCTTTTCCTGGTGGAGTCTGACGATTTTTTCCTCGATTGAGTTCTTGCAGACCAGCCGGTAGATGGTGACCGGACGTGTCTGGCCTATGCGGTGCGCCCTGTCCGAGGCCTGATCTTCTATGGCCGGGTTCCACCAGGGATCCATGTGAATGACGTAATCGGCCGCCGTCAGATTGAGCCCGAGGCCGCCGGCCTTGAGGCTGATGAGAAAGAGATCTCCCTTGCCCGCCTGAAAATCATCGACCCGGATTTTTCGGTCCTTGGAGGCGGTCGAGCCGTCGAGGTATTGGTAGGAGATACCCTCCCTGTCGAGGTAGTCCCGGATTATGGCCAAATGACCGATGAACTGGCTGAATACCAATGCCTTGTGGCGGCCGCCGATTAACTCCTGGACGACGGAGGCGAAGACCTCGAGCTTGGAACTTGTGATATCGGCATCGGGTTCTATGAGCCGCGGGTTACAGCAGGCCTGACGCAGTTTCATGATTTCCGTCAGTATCTGCAGGTGCCGTCCTTTTTTGTCTCTCTTGCTCTCCAGTATATCCAGGGCATTTTGTCGAAGCGCCTCGTAGAAGTGGGCCTCGGCTTCGCTCATGGTAACCTCGAGGGTAACGTCGGTGCGTGGAGGCAGTTCTTCAAGCACCTGTGATTTGATGCGCCGGAGAATGAAGGGCCGGATCAGCTTCTTGAGCTTGATCCTGGCATCCCTGTCCTGGTGCCGTTCGATGGGAATAGCATATTTCTCGTTGAAGCTGTTGATGGAGCCGAGCAGGCCGGGGTTGATGAAGTTGAAGAGATTCCACAGTTCGCCCAGATGGTTCTCGATAGGGGTACCGGTGGTGATGAGCTTGAACCTGGCCTCCAGGGACATGGCTGCCTTCGAACGTTTGGTGGCGGCGTTTTTGATGGCCTGGGCCTCGTCGAGGATGACGGTCTGCCACTCCACCTTGGAGAGCAGTTTCGATTCCTGTTGCAGCAGGGTGTAGGTGGTGATGAGCAGGTCGAAGGGGCCGAGGCTTTTAATGGCTTTGGATCGGTTTTTGGCGGGCAGGATCTTGAGATTCAGGGTCGGGGTGAAACGGTTGACCTCGGTCTGCCAGTTGGTGGAAACCGAGGTAGGAGCGACCACCAGTGACGGACCCTTGTTGGCATTTTTGAGGATGATGGCCAGAGACTGCAGGGTCTTGCCCAACCCCATATCGTCAGCCAGGCAGCCGCCGACGCCGAGATAGGCAAGCCTGGCGAGCCAGTTGAAGCCCTCGACCTGGTAATCACGCAACTCGGCCTGCAGTGTGGAGGGCAGCTCGGGGGTGAACGTCTGGGCTTCGCCTATACGCTCGAGTTGGTTGTGCCAGCCGGAGTCCGCCGAGGTCGTTGCCTGTTTGGCCAGATCCTCGAGTGGCAGCGCTGCCAGAGGATGGACGAGGACTTCGTCATCGGAATCGTTGTCGGGGATTTCGGCATAGGTGTTGAGATCTTCGAGACGCTTGATGAATTCCTGGGTCAGGGCCATGAACTGGCCTTCGCCGAGCTGCACGAACCTCCCCGAGGAGGAGCGCACTTTGGCGAGCAGTTCCTTGAGACCGATTACCCGGTCCTGGTCGAGTGCCAGATGGCCGCTCATGGAAAACCAGTTTTGGCGGTTGGTCCTGATCTTGAGATTCATGTTCTTGAAGGAGGCGTGGTGAGTGACGCTGAGCTTCTCCCCCTCCGGCCACTCGATGACCACCCGGTCGCTGATGGCCTGCAGTTCAACAAGCGCCTGGAGGCAGTCGTCGGGATCGAGCAGGTGCCACTCGCGGTCATTATCCTGTTCCATGTCGATGGCCAGATCGAGTATGGGGCAGAGTTCTTCGACGTCGCGGGCCTTCTCCTCCTCCAGGGCCAGATTTCTTTTGGTCTGCAGCCGTTTTCCCTGGACCTCGGCCATGATGTTCTCCACTCCCTGGCCGGGTTTGAGGTAGTGCACTCCTTCAGCGAAGGGTTTGACGAACATTTCCAGGCGAAAACCTTTGCCGTAGGGCAGGAGGTGCATATAGATGGTTGGATCGGCCTCGACGAGGGTGATATTGGCTTTATTGCGGGAATCCTGATCGACGGCGATGGCAGAGTGGACGGTCATGAACGAGCTGATATTGCCGATGGCGGTCAGCACCTGTTCGCTGGCCTCCCTGGGAACCACCAGGCCGTCCTTGCCGGTGATCTGGGCGATGCGGCGATGATTTTCCTTGATGGTGATTATCTTGAAGCGTGTAGGTGTCTCCTGGTAGACGCTGATATTGCCGTCGGCGAGTTTCTGGGCAAAGTGGATATGGAGCTGGTCGCTTTTTTCCTCTACCAGCAGCTCCGGTTCACCGGCAATGAACTCAACCGGTGTCGACGGTGACTGGTTGAGAAGGAGCAGCGGGTGGCCGACCAGGTTGAGCAGCAGCTTATCGTTGTCCAAGGCGTAGGAGGTGGAGTGGGTCTCCGGGTTATGGATTTTTTTAATTGACCTGCAGACCTTGCGGTCCTGGAGGCCAAGATAGGAAAGTTTGTCGGATTCATAGAGTCTGGCCAGTGACAGCGGCTTGCCCTTGCTCCACTCGCCGCTTGGCGCGCGGCGCTGTTCACGCGGCGTAACGTTGACCTTGCCGCGCTTGTAGTCGACCATCCATACCAGCCGTATGTCCTGGGGAGTGCTTTCCTGCTGGGTATCGTCGGCGGCGTTGATCAGGGCCTGGAGGCTGCGCTTCCAGGGTTCTTCCGGTTCGAGTACCGAAATCAGCGAGACGATGGAGGTCTGGTCGCGCAATGTGTCGACGAGGTTGCGCAGTTCGGCCTTTTCATGACTTATTTTCTCTAGTATATCTGCATAATTGAGTGCCATGAACGTGTAGCCGTTATCCAAGGCCTTGGTGAGTTTTTCCCGAATGGCTATCTCAAGTTCGGATTGCAGTGAGCGGTTCAACCAGTACTGACTCAAACCGGCGAATAGCAGAGTCAGGCTATGGCCAGTATCGTCTTGTTTGATATTAAGCTGCTCCGGGGAAATGGACTTGTTGACATGGCTGCTGATGACCGACGCCAGGAAGTGGTAGGCGCCGGCCTCGGCGCCGGCAGAAAAATTGGTGAGGGTAATTGCTATCTGGTCGGCAACCGTGCCGTAATTGCCCTTCGTTTCGTGCTGGAGCAAAGCCAGTATATGAAAGACGCCGACAGGACCGAAGAAGGCGACGTTGCCGTCGCTGCTGAAGGATTTGAGAACGTCGATATCCTTGGAAAAAGCGGCGATGGCTTCCTCGATTTCGCCCTGAAGGAAGAGCAGCGCCCCTTTAGCTCCGGTACCTGAAAAGGCTTCTTCGTGATCCTCTACAAGCTTGCCGGCCTCGGCAACATCGCCTTGATAGAGCAACTGGTTGAACAATAGGCGCTTGAAGGGCAGTTTCTCATCGCTGCTGTAGCCTGCGAATTCCTCATCATTCTTGACAAAGGCGGTGAGCTCGGGATAGGTCTCGAGGCGGGCCTGGGCATGGCGCAAAACCTGATCGCAGAGAAAGAACTGGAAGGAAACCGGTAGAGTGCGGAACCATTCCGCAGAAAAAGGACGTGTCGTTACCTGCACGGTGGGCGGCACGGAAACAATGTCTGCGCACTGCTGATCGAGGAAATCCGTTGCCTCGTCGATGAGTTCGAACTGCTGAGTGTATACACCGATGCGCAGCTCGCGGATGGCGCGCCAACAGCGGGTAGACCATTTGCCGTAGTAGTAGGAGACCGGCGCTTCATCGCGAATAGCCTTGGCGAAAACCTTAAAGGATTTCTCCTTGACGGCTATCTTGCTGATGACCTCGACGATATCGACGGAACACTGCAAATTCTTTTGGACCAGTCCGAGTTTGCGGAATTTTTCGAGATAATGATTGAGATTGGCCGTTGTCGGTCGATTGCCCCGGGGGCCGCGCAGGTCGAGCTTCCTCATGCAGTTGACAATGAGAGTGGTATGCGCTGGTTCGTAGAGTACCGAGAGAAACTGAAGAAACGTCTGCTCAAAGGGGTTGAGCCTGTCGTATTTTTGGAGCAGATCTGTGTCAGTGGCCATAAGAGAAGATAGACAAAAGGTTTTAATCCCATACTTTTCCATTAAAAGCGTGGGGGCGAACATCCTACTATAGCATGTCTGAGAAACAAGTGAATAAAAAAGTTCAACTTTTTCTCGATGTCTTGCTTGGCTGTCGATAAGGTGGGCAGCAGAGGTTGCAGTTTTCTGCAAAATCATGCAGTCAAATATGGAAATAAATTCTAGAAATGGTTGTAATAAAACTATAAATAGCGTACATTTATCATGTAAATAAATAATATGTATGTTGTCATATTGGCAACAATAATATACTATATAGTAGTTGACAGAGAAGAGGCCTTGTGGCTGGCATTACGAGTACGCGGGTGAGCCATGCGTGTGACAGGATATGTTGTTGGAGAAGGGGCGGCTGAAGCGGTCGATCTTCAGAAAAAAAACATAGGGCGGTATGCAGCTTCGCTGGGGTATGGCATCGATGAGTTCGTGGTCGAGCCGGAGCCATTGATGAAGCAGCCCTTCGTCCGTCGGCAAGAGGGGGCGCGTGTTGTCGACATGGTGGAAGCCGATGATATGGTGATTTGTGGGAAGGCGGAGTGGATTCTTGCCTCTGCGCAGAGCGGACTTGAGCTTATCGACCTTTTTCGCAGGCTTCGGGTATCGCTGTATTGCGTCGACCTGGCCGAGAATCTCTCCCTGCCTGCAGAACGCAGGCTCGTCGTTTACGAGGGAGGGACCAAACTTGTGCGGGGGCTGCTGGCGGCGCTGGCTGCCTGTGACGGCAGCAAGCATGGTGAGACCATCAGGGCGGCGAAAAGGCAGATGAAATGCCAGGGCAAGTATCTGGGAGGGCCCGTGCCCTTCGGGTGGAAGGTGGAGGAGGGTTTTCTCGTCAAGGACCGTGAGCAACAGAAGATCATCACTCGCATACGCAAGTTGCGGGCCGACAGATGGTCGTATCGGGATATTGCCGTCAAACTCGGAAACACCTTCGATATACATCTCTCCCACGAAGGCATTCGCAAAATTCTCCAGGCCAATGAGGGGCGGCGCAAGGATTGAGGAGATCACGGGGGGAGTCCAGGCAACCAGTAGACCCCCTCCTGACGCCCTTGCTGTGTCTATCCTCTTCGTTCCCGATGGCTTTTTAGGGACGATTGATTGCTACAGCTGCTCCCCTGCACCTTTTCAGGCAGCAATGCAGCATTCACGCAGAAAGCAGGACTAAAGCCGCTGGTGGGTAAACACCTCCGCCTGCATGCGCTGGCTCTCGATCCAGCCTGAGAGGATCTGCTGCTGCTTGAGCTGGAGGATAGCGTTCTTATAACGGTTTCTCTCCTCCGGCGCCAACTCCTGCTGTGGTATTTTCTTGTCGACGAATTCATAGACGACATAGGAGCCGTCGGCCTGCAGCGGCTCCTGCGGTAGAGGTGAAGAAGGCGAAAGTTTGAAGGCCCCGTCAACGAGACCCGGTGGAATGTCGGCCTCGCCGGCGCTGCTTTTACTGAGATACTCTGAGTCTTTGACGGCGAATCCTCCTTTGTCGGCTGCGGGACGCAGCCCATCGAGCTCCCGAGCCTTGTCGAGGAGGCTCTTGGCTGTCTCCTCGGCAAGCGTATTTGCTCGTTCTGCTTTGTAGTCCGCTTCAACTCGCTCGCGGACGTCGCTCAGTTCGGGTACCTGCGGTTTCTTGACCGCTTCCGCCATGAGTATGGCATAACCCTGTGAAGTCTCGATGAGGGAGCTTAGTTCTCCCTGCTTGAGAGAAAATGCGGCCTGCAGAAACTTCATGTCCCCGGCAAAGGCCGGCGGAGGATTGTTTCTGCTGAAAAAATCGGTGGTTTTAGCATCCGCCCCGGGGGTGGATGCAAGGTAGGCGTCGAGACTGCCGGCACTGATAATGCCTTCGTAGGCCTCGTTGGCGACCTGAAAGGAGAGGGGTCTGGCCTGCTCGATCTGCAACTGCTCTTCGATGGTTTCTGAGACTTCTTCCAGAGATCTCGCGGTTTCCGGAACGATTTCTTCGATCTTTATAATGTGATAACCGAAATCGGTTTTGACGACATCGCTGATTTCTCCTTCTTCAAGACGGAACGCGGCCTTTTCGAAGGGGGCGACCATCTGGCCGCGGCTGAAGAAGCCAAGTTCTCCGCCCTGGGCCTTGGACGGTCCTTCTGAATATTGCCTGGCAAGTTCGGCGAAATCACTGCCCTGCCTGGCCATTTCGACGATCTCTTCGGCTTTTTTGCGTTTTTCGGCATGGACAGCCTCTCCGCTGTTTTCATCGACAGCAAAAAGGATATGGCGGGCCTTGCGCCTTTCCTTGCTGGTGAATTCGGCTGTATTGTCACGATAGTACTGCGCTATGCTGTCTTCATCGACGGCGATTTTGCTGCCGACGTTTTCGTAGCTGAAATCAAGATATCTGAGCTTGACCTGGGGGGCGGTCTTGTATCTGTCCTCTACGCCGGTAAACCATTCCTGCAGTTTCTCCTCGCCAACGGTGATCGAACTGGCATATTCCTCGGCTTCGACGGTGACATAGCGAACGGCGATCTCGGATTTGTCCAGCCTGTAGAGGTCCTGTATTTCATAGTCGGTGACGGTGGTTGCAAATTCGCCTATATTCAGTCGCGCTTTCTGGGCCAGCATGTCATGGCGAATACTCTCTTCGAAGCTCGTCGGTGTATAGCCGTTTGCCGCCAGCAGCGAGGTATATTTTTCCATGCTGAAGGAGCCGTCTTCCTGAAACTGAACCATGTTCTTGAGGGTACGCCGCACCTCCTCGGCACTGACGTGGATACCCATCTCGGCGGCACCCTGGCGCAGCAGGGCTTCTTGGACAAGCTGGTTGATGACTTGCTGCTTTATGCCGAGATTCTCTACAAGGCCAGGGGGAATGTCGCCGCCGAACTGGGTGCGGATGTTCTCGTAGGCACGGTCGTAGGTCTGCTGAAATGACTGGAAGCTGATCTCTTCGTCGTTAACGACGATGGCAGCCTCGCGGTTGTTCATGAGATTGGTGCCCACCCCCCAGAATATAAATACCAGGGCTATAATGACAACGATGGCTTGGATGACGATGGATTGTGCTTTATTTCGGAGAATCTGCAGCATAAAATACTCTTCACTCTTTTTTAGAATTGCCAAAGATGGGCAAATGTGTCATATGTGCATATGCAACTATGGGGCAAGGTATGCCAACGAATGGGTAACAGTGATTCGATTTACCCGTTATGGGTAGTGAGTGCAAGGAAAAATCGTATAAAAATATACGGAAAGGATGGTGGCGATTTCCTCGTATGTGTCCTTTGTTGAGGGATTTTTCTTTTTCTAGAGTGAAAAGCGGGGAGGTGATAGGACACAGCAACTACCTGATTGTGAAGAGATCTGTCACGATGAAATGGAAAGAACAGTCTGCGCAGTGGCGGAAAGTGCTTTGACCTTCAAAATATCGTAATGAAAATAAACATGTACATCATTCGCTGAAAATGATTCGTCATTCACTTGACAAACGATTCACCCTATAGTAATAAGCCTAGTTAGTTTTTCTTTCAGTTTGATTTAATAACGGTGAAAGCCATATAGAATAAATTAAAGGAGGTTGTACAATGCCAACATTAGAGCACAAAGGATCAACATTTACCGTAGATGAAGATGGTTTCCTGCTGAAAGGCATGGACGAATGGAACGAAGACTGGGTAGATTACGTAAAAGGCACCGAAGGTATCTCTGATATAACCGAAGAACATCAGAAAGTCATCGACGCTCTCCAGGAGTACTACAAGAAAAACGGTATTGCCCCCATGGTTCGTATTCTTTCCAAAACCACCGGTTTTCCGCTCAAGCGTATCTACGAGCTGTTCCCGTCCGGACCTGGCAAGGGAGCCTGTAAAATGGCCGGCCTCCCCAAGCCCACCGGTTGTGTATAATCAGTCCCTCCTTTCTTAGTGAAAGAAAAAGGAGCCGCCCGTTGGGGCCGGCTCCTTTTTTGTTTGCACGTTTTTTTCTCCCTCCAGGAGTGTAGCGGAGAACCACACTATTTTCTACTATTACGGCGTGACCAGGAAATCAAGCACAGCCATAGAGGTACTCTTGGCAGCATTGATTTTTTGAAGACAACGTAGAGACAGGCGGTAAGCAAACGCAATGAGACTGCGAGAACGAATTTTCTCCGACAGGCTCCTGGCTCTACTCTTTCAGGTGGCTGCTAAAATCATAGGCGCGGCATCATTTTTTCAAGAAGTTTGTTCTCGATATCGGTTACGCGCCGACGGTACTCCGGAGTTGAGATTTTTGCGCCGCGCAGACCGCCACGAAGATTTATTTCCGAGAGATAGATCTTGCCCTGTGGGGCAAGAAGAAGGTCAAGATGGCCATAGGGGCAGTCTGCCCGGGCCATGACCTCCCGGCAGAGCTGCTCCGCCGGGTCGCTGAGATCGCAGGGTTCGGCCGTTCCGCCGCAGTGGAGGTTGTTGCGAAAACAGTGGGGGTTGACTCGTCGATAAGCTTCCTTGTAGGGGCCGAGAATGATGACGCGCATATCGACGCTATTGTCAAGAAAGGGCTGCAGGATAAAAGGGAAGACCAGGCAGTCGCTTGCCGCCTGGTTGAAGACATCTTCGATGGAACCGTAACGCAAGATACCGACGCCACCATTCTTGCCCTCTTGTTTGACCACCACCGTGGTTATGGATTTGCGGTGATAGTGGTTGCAAAGCGCAAGCAGCTGATGAATGTCATAAACCACCGTGGTTTCGGGCAGCATCCACGGCGAGAGTGTCAGAGCCTGGTAACGCTTGGAGCGGCTGGTCAATTGAGCCGTTGCCGATGGAATACATCTCACTCCCCTGCTGGCCAGATCGAAAAGCATATGCTCCTCACCAGCCTTCATGGGTATTTTGCCGAAGATTATGTCCCCTGTCGCCAGCCGGTGATAATGGTGATCAAGGTTGTTCCGGTTGGAGATGACGCGAGGGGCGGTGGTCAAAATATCATCTCTCGGAATCGTTCGTGGAATCCGTTGAGATTCTCCCCGCAGCTGCCGCAGAAGAGCTGAACGCTGCCAAGGATCTCCGAATTCTGATCGGTGGCGGTGAAGCTGCCGTCTTCATTCTGGCCGTAATAGGTTGTAATCAGCGCATCTTCTGCCACTTCGAAAAATTCGGAATCGTTGTTGCAATAAGGGCAGGTAAGCAGATTGACGATTTTCGGTTTTTTTGAAGCCATGGGGTATATTGCTGGTTGCGACGATTATTTTTTGGCCGATTCTGCTTTCTTAGGAGACGCTGTTGCGGGGGTTTTGTCAGTGCCGGCAGGAGCTTGCAAGGAGGCCTTGCTCTGCAGCTCTCTGGTTGCGGCCTTGATTTCGCCGTCGAGACTGGCGCCTGGTTCTACCGTGAGGCTGCCGGCGGTTATCTTGCCCTGGATGGAGGAGCCTCTTCTGGCTGTGAGGATTTTGGCGTCGATATTGCCCGTGAAAGTACCCTGGCATATAAATGAGCTGACTTTGATGTCACCTTGGATTTTGCCCTCCTTGCTCAGAATGAGGTGCTCGCCTTTGATATTGCCGTTGATTTCTCCGTCGATGCGTGTTTTGCCCTTGAAGGAGAGTTCTCCGGTGACGACCATCGTCGCGTCGATAATGGAAGATATCGCCTCTCCCTCGACCTTTTCGATCTCTTTTTCTATATCTTCCTTTTTACCGAACATGTTCATTTCTCCAGAGAGGTCTGTATTTTGTAAGTGAGATCAGCAATTTTCATCAACTTGCCAGGGTTGGTCGGTTTACCTTTGTAGGCAATTTCGTAATGAAGATGGGAGCCGGTGGATCGACCGGAGTTGCCGACAAGGCCTATGGTCTGGCCGCGATTGACAGAGTCGCCTTTTTTAACGTGGTATTTGTGCAGATGCGCGAAGTTGGTGGTGTAACCATTGCCGTGGTCAATTTTCACGCATTTGCCGTAGCCGCCGTTTTTACCGGCAAAAATGACCTTGCCGTCGGCAGTGGCCTTTACCGGCTCTCCTTTTTTGCCGCGAAGGTCTATGCCTTCGTGGAAGGCTTTTTTGTTGTTGAGCGGATCCCTGCGTTTGCCGAACCCGGATGAGACCGAGCCCGCCACCGGTTTGCCCAGCGGCAGCGTCTGTATGGTTTTGAGGTAGTAGTCGGTGCGGTAGATAAGATCGTCATAGACACCGTTTTCGGCGGCGACAAAGGGACCACCGCTGTTTTGCTGGGAACCTTTCGGATCGGGCTTGATCGTGATACCGATGTCGCTGATGACGTTTTCGATGAATTCGCTGCGGGCGTTGAGTTCGCTTACCGCTGTGGAAAGGAGAAGGTCTCGTTCCTCCTTGAAGGTCATTTCCTGTTCAAAATTCTTTTTCTCCAGTTCAGCTATCTTTCTGTTGCTGTCGAGCTTTAACCAGAAGATGGCCAGATCGTTTTCTGTCTTCAGGTTGTCGAGGGTCTTTTCGTGGCTGGCAAGTATCATGGCGAGCCGTTTTTCAAGAAGTGCGTTGGCGGTGCGTGTTTCGTTGATCTCCTTCCTGGAGGAGTCAATTTTCTTGACCAGCAGGGTATTATAGGCAAACAGTCCGGTCGTGTAAAAACCCATTGAAAATAATGCACTGGCGACGAAGAAGACCACGGCGGCGGTGATCACAAGCCCGCGTCTGGAAAACTTGAATGATTTGGGACTGTGCTCGTCACCTGCGATAATTATATGAATTTGTTCGCTCATTGTAGTTTGTCTGGTATTTTGGGGAAAAAACGTATAAAAGTGTCTTGCCGTTATCGGCTGGACATTTGCAACGTTTTGGGCCGGAGTATCAGCCTCTTCGACCGATCATGCCAGTCGATCGTTGCGCGGATGGCCGGTGGCGTTCAGCGCGGATGCAGCGCTACTTCTGGTGTATCCTGAGACGGTTGATTTTGAACAAAATTAACGCCTTCAGGATGAACCGGAGATTCCGGAGGATACGAAAACAAACATGAAATTTTATAGTAATCGTTATGTTTTATAATAATATGCCAGGAAAAAATCAACTCAAAAAAGACCGGCTGCGGCCGGCTGTCGCTGTTATAAGCGATGTTTGAATAGGGTCCTGGTCTCTGTGAAATGAGCGTTGTTCTCATGGCGACAGGCAGGAAGGCCGGTGGTCTGAGAGAGCGCCCGCTTTGCCATATACAGCTTTTACGGTTTTTCTATGTCACATCTTATTACCTGTCATTCTCTGGCGAAATCATTCGGCTCCCAGACCCTCTTCCGGGACGTCGATCTGGTCATCAATAGTGGCGACATTATCGGTCTTATCGGTCCCAATGGCTCGGGAAAATCGACGCTGCTGAAAATTCTCTGCGGTTTCGAGGAGAGTGATGAGGGCACTCTTCTGGCAAACAGAAATCTGCAGGTGGGATATCTTGCCCAGGCTGACAGTTTCGCGGAAGAGCTGAGCGTTTTTGAGAATCTCCGTCGCTCCCTGGTGGACTTTTCGCTTGAAGAGGCCGAGGCACAGGCCCGGGTGCAGGAGATGCTGAGCCGGGCCGAGTTTGCCGATGACAATCAGGTGGTTGCCAGCCTTTCCGGCGGCTGGCGTAAAAGACTGGCCATCTGCCGGGCGTTTTTGGCACGCCCCGACGTCCTCGTTCTCGACGAGCCCACCAACCATCTCGATCTCGAAGGAATCCTCTGGCTGGAAAAACTGCTGGCAGGCACCCTGCCGGGCTCACCCCAGGCCTACGTCATCGTCAGTCACGATCGTCAGTTCCTGCAGAACTGCTGCAATACAATCATCGAACTCTCCGCCGTCTATCCCCAGGGAACCTTTGAGGTCGATGGAAGCTATGCCGATTTCCTGGAGAAAAAGCGCGACTACCTGCAGCAGCAACAGCAGATGGAGGAAAGACTGGGCAACAAGCTGAGAAGAGAGACGGAGTGGCTCCGTCGCGGCCCCAAGGCCAGAAGCACAAAGGCCAAATACCGGATTGACGAGGCCCACCGGCTGCAGGAGAGGCACGCCCGGGTTAAGAGCAGAAATCAGGCCGGCTCGGCGGTTGGCATCGATTTCGATGGTACCGGCAGAAAGACTAAAAAACTGTTGGAAGCGACGCAGTTAGGCAAGAGCTTTGACGGTAAAGTGCTGTTCGAAGGTGTCGACATCCTGCTCTCTCCAGGCTCAAGGCTCGGTCTGCTCGGCCGCAATGGCTGTGGCAAGTCAACGCTTCTCAAGACGCTGGCGGCAGGAGAGGCCGGCGCCGCCCAGCTGGACCAAGGTGCCATCAAGACTGCCGATAAAATCACCATCGTCGAGTTCGAGCAGAACAGAGACTCTCTTGATTCCACCCTTTCCCTGCGCCGGGCGTTGGCGCCCGAGGGTGATTCCGTCGTTTTTCGCGATCGCTCAATCCATGTGGTCAGCTGGGCCAAACGCTTTCAGTTCAGAGCAGACCAATTGGAAACCCCCGTCGGTGAACTCTCCGGCGGAGAGCAGGCGCGAATCCTGATCGCCTCGTTGATGCTCAGACCTGCCGACATTCTACTGCTGGATGAACCAACCAATGACCTTGATATCGGTTCTCTGGACATACTTGAAGAAAGCCTCGTCGATTTTCCCGGTGCGCTGGTGCTGGTCACCCACGATCGCTATCTCCTCGACCGGGTGTGCGACAGGCTTCTGGGTTTCGACGGCAAAGGTTCTACCGCCTATTTTGCCGACTATCAGCAATGGCTCGACCAGATGAGCGGCAGAGAAGAGGGGCAGCGCCGGCGACACAAGCAAAAGCCGGCTGTGGAGAAGGTCTTCAGGGACAAGGACAGGAGCGGTAAGCTTTCCTATCTCGACCAGCTCGAATTTGACGCCATGGAAAAGAAAATCGAGACGGCCGAAGAACGCCAGCAAGCTCTGCAGGAGAAGATAGAGAGCCCAGAGGTAGCCGCTGATCCGCAGCGGCTGCAGGAATACTGGCAGCAAAACGAAGAAGCCAAAGAGGAGATCGAAAGACTCTACAGTCGCTGGAGTGAGCTCGAGGAAAAGAAACTCTCTTCATGAGTCCGGGGCTGCAACTGCTGGGCGAATCTCACCGTATACTGAGAGGCTGATCACTTAGGGGAATCACAAAAGATACAGGCTTAGTCGGGAGTGAAGGTATAGCTGTTTTTGCCGATGCGTTTGGTATAATACATGGCGTCGTCGGCCTTTTTCATGAGTGCGCGGCTGTCTTCGCCGTTGTCCGGATAAATGGCGATGCCGATACTGACGCCAATGGTGATGTTCCTGTCATCGATTGCGATGGGTGTGGAAACTTCCGCAATGATTTTTTCGGCCACATTGGCGGCGGTCAGGCGGTGTGAGACTTCACTCAGTATCACCAGAAATTCGTCGCCGCCGATACGGGCGACGGTGTCGGACTGTCGCAGGCTGTCCACCATTCTCGCGGCGACCTTTTTCAGGACTTCGTCGCCGAAGTCGTGGCCATAGGTGTCGTTGATGGCCTTGAAGCCGTCGAGGTCGAGAAACATTACCGCGGTTTTCCAGTCCTTTCGTTTCGCCAAGGAGAGTGCGCCGAACAATCGTTCCCGGGCAAGCCGCAGGTTGGCAAGTCCGGTCAGCGGATCATGGTTGGCGAGGTTGCTCACTTTTTCGAGGGCCTGGGCCAGTTCTTTTTCGGTACGCTTTAATCCGGTAATGTCATAGTAGGTAAGCAACCGGCCCTTATCGGGCAGGACCACGCACTGGAACTGCAGGGCTTTGCCGTTTGAAAGTTCGAGTTCGGTGGGCGGGATATCGCCCGCGCGGATTTGCTCCATTCTCGTGTCGATATAGTCATCGAGTGTTTTCGGCTGAATGGGATGTACTCCCTTGTAGCAGTATTCCATGAGTTCTGTGAGTCCTGGCATGGTATCGGTGAAGCTCGCCGGAATCTCCCAGAGATCGCGAAAAGCCTGGTTGACGAGACATACCTTCAGTTCCTCGTTCATCAAAACGATACCATGGTCAATGGATTCGACGACGGCGTTGAACTCGCCCAGGGTCTGAGCGAGTCTGTCCTCGGTGTTTTTCTGCTGGGTGATATCCTGCAGTATGCCGATGATGAAGGAATCGCTGGCCTCTAAAATGGCCATCATTTTCAGAAGAATCCGCCGCTTGTTGATCACCAGCGGTTCTTGGTAGCTCGAGTTGAAGGTGTCGTGGCAGGGCGGCTGGCTGGAGGTGATTTTGTCAAACCAGGCCACCACCTCCCCTCGTTCCTGGGGATCAAGAAAATCAGTGAAGCTGGCGGAAAGGATTTGGCGCAGGCTCCGTCTGAGGAGTTTCTGGGTGGCCATATTGGCCTGGACGATCTTGCCGTTGATGTCCATTTCCACCACCGCTTCGGCGACGTTGTTGAAAATGGCGTGGTAGTGCTTGCGCGAGAGGAGCAGTTCCCTGGTGATTTCCCGAGGGTGCAGGGTGTTTTCGCCCATGATCGCCTGGTTGCGGCGGATGCCCTTCCTGTACTGCTCGAGGGTGGAGAAAATATGGTCTTTGAGGTTTGACTGGGGGCCCTTGGCGATGTAGACGTCGGCATCGAGGTCGAGGATCTGGTGGTTGTCTTCCAGCGAAGTGGAGGAGTGAACCGCCAGAAAAATATCCTTGAGTCTGCTGTCCCGGCGAATAATGGTACAGAGCTGATCGCCACTGACCTTGGGCATGATGATGTCGGTGAAGATCAGATCGGGGATCTCTTCGTCTATTTTCAGCAGGGCCTCCAGGCCGTTGACCGCTGTTCTCACCTGGCAGCCTTCGTTTTCGAGATGATGCGAAATGAGTTTGACAATGGTCGGGTTGTTTTCGACCACTAGAACGTTACACACTGGTTGTTCTCCTTGGATATATGCCGGTAGGTTGAGGCATGGCACGCGGTACCCGAACTCTTCCCGGCGACTTTCCGAAAAGGAAATACCGGCAATTATTCACCAGCTCATCAGCTGTTTTCGCTGAGATATGCCGATTACAGTTCCAGTTCAATCCTATCACAGTACAGGTATCAATGTCCATTGTCACTGGAGAGAAAAACGCTTGTCATCGGCGTTTTATCGTTGATCGAGCAGTTCCAGAAACTCTTTTTCGGCAAGAATGATCTTTCCGAGTTGTCTGGCCCTGTCCAGTTTCGATCCTGCCTTGGCACCGGCGACCACATGACTGAGCTTTTTGCTCACCGATGTTGCTACCTCTCCGCCGTTTTCCTTGACCAGTTTTTTGGCCTCGCTCCTGGACAGCGTTTCCAGGCTGCCGGTAAAGAGAAAGCTCATGCCGGCAAGGCTTCCGCCGGCTGGCGGCGTTCGTGCATCCGGTTCGACGCCTGCCTGCTCCAGGCGCTGAAGAATGTCGCGGGTCCTGTCGTCGGCGAAATAGCCGGCCAGGCTGGTTGCCGTTCTGTGGCCGATGCCGTCGATGCGGGTCAAATCGTCGACTCCGGCCTCGGATAGGGCGCCGAGGGTGTGGAATCTCTGTTCGAGAAGCGTCGCGGTGGTTTCGCCGATGAAGCGGATGCCGAGGGCGGCAAGCAGTCTGGCAAGCGTCGGCCTTTTGGAGGCAATGATGGCGTTCAGTACTTTGGCGGCGGAGATGTCTCCCCACCCCGGCAATGCTGCCAACTTCTCTTCGCCGAGGGTGAAGATATCGGGGATGTCCTCAATTATTTTGTTGGCATACAGCTGCTCCACCGACTTCTTTCCCAATCCTTCGATATCCAGGCCGGCTTTGGATGTAAAGTGGATCAAGCCCCGCAGTTTCTGGGCTTCGCAGAGAGTATTGGTACATCTGGTGAGGACTTCGCCCGGCGGTTTTTCCAGCGGCTGAGAACAGACCGGGCAATGACTGGGCGGCGTAACGGAGGTTTCCCGACCGGAGCGTTTTTCGGGGATTGGCTTGATGACTTCGGGGATAACGTCGCCGGCCCGCTGGACAAGGACGGTATCGCCGAGCCGCAGATCCTTTCTGGCGATCTCTTCCTGGTTATGCAGGGTGGCCCGGCTAACCATGACGCCGCCGACATTTACCGGCTTTAACAGAGCGACGGGGGTTACGGCGCCGGTCCTGCCCACCTGATAGGCAATATCTTCAAGCGTGGTGGTTGCCTGGATAGCAGGGAATTTGCAGGCGATGGCCCAGCGCGGCGACCTGGCCTTGAAACCTAGCCTTTCCTGGAGTGCAAAGCTGTTGACCTTTATAACCATGCCGTCAATTTCATAGGGCAGCTGATGACGGATGGCGAGAAAATCATTAAAGGCCGTGAGAACCTCGTCCAGGGAGCCGCAGAGCCTGCTCATGGTGCTGGTCGGCAGCCCGTTGTGGCGAAGGTAATCAAGCAGGGCGAACTGGCTCTCAGCGTCAAGGCCGTTGGCAGTGGCGACGCCGTAGGCGGAAAAAGACAGACGTCTTTGGGCGGTAATGCGCGGGTTGAGCTGGCGCAGGGAACCGGCAGCGGCGTTGCGCGGGTTGGCAAAAAGCTGTTCGCCGCTCTCCTGGCGTTGGGAGTTGAGGGCGGTGAAGGCCTCCCGGTCCATGAAGACCTCGCCTCGCACCTCCAGAAGACCCTCGTTGGGTGTGCGCAGCCTTAAGGGGATTGCCGCTATAGTGCGCACCTGAGCGGTGACGTCCTCGCCTGTTCGCCCGTCGCCGCGGGTCAAAGCCTGGCTGAGAGTGCCATCTTCGTAGATCAGTTCAACCGCCAGTCCATCGAGCTTTGGCTCGCAGACGTAGTCCGGCGAGGCCTCGGTGTTGAGATAGCGTTTCAGCCTCTTTTCGAATTCGAGGATGTCCTGCTGTTCAAAGGCATTTTCCAGGCTCAGCATGGGGAGACGGTGAGGTACCTGGGAAAATTTTTCCAGGGGCAGACCGCCCACCCGTTGGCTGGGGGAATCATCGCTGGCAAGTTCGGGCTGCCGGGCTTCTATCTCCAGCAGTTCGGCGAACAGTGCGTCGTACTCGCCGTCCGATATGGTCGGGCTGTCGAGAACGTAGTAGTTGTAGGCATGCTCGCCGAGGAGCTTTTTCAGTTCGGCGAGCCGGGATTCAGGCGTCATTTTTCTACTGTTCGTCGAGAAGCTTTCCGGCCTTGGCGATATTTTCCCTGCCAACCTCGTCTA
>CAKZOA010000117.1 GCA_937132035.1 uncultured Desulfobulbaceae bacterium
TCGGCGTTCATGGCATATTCATTAAGCTTACCCGTCACCCTGTCGTCGAATCGCATGCCAAAGGAAATCAACAGGTCGGCCTCCATGATGGCCCGGTTGGCCTCTACAGTGCCGTGCATTCCCATCATGCCAAGACTTAAGTGGTGATCTGAAGGCAAAGCTGAGAGTCCATGCAGGGTGAAAGCGAAAGGAATATTGACCTTTTCGGCAAATTTTTGCAGCAGCTTGCCGCCATTGCTGTTTATGACCCCATGGCCGCAGAACATGATCGGCCGCTCGCTCCGGTTGATGAGATGAATGGCCCGCTGCAGCGGCTCCCGCTCAGGAGTGGGGTGGAAAAAGAACCCCGGCAGATCGGGCCGGTACCCCTTGGCATCGAAGCTGTATCCGGTTGAAAC
The DNA here is from genome assembly GCA_937132035.1 of uncultured Desulfobulbaceae bacterium. Lineage (GTDB taxonomy): Bacteria > Desulfobacterota > Desulfobulbia > Desulfobulbales > Desulfocapsaceae > Desulfopila_A. The sequence continues at coordinate 399 of CAKZOA010000117.1, forward strand.
CTCCTGGTCCTGCACATCCTTGGGTACGTCGACTACCACCGGACCACCCCGGCCGGTGGTGGCAACGTAAAAGGCTTCGTGGAATGTCGCTTCAACCTCATCTGCGGCAAGAGGCATATAGGTCTGTTTGCAGATCGGCATCATGACGCCGACGACGTCGCTTTCCTGAAAGGCGTCGGTGGCAATGACGCCGGTGGCAACCTGGCCGGTGATGGCCACCAGCGGCACCGAGTCCATATAGGCGTCGGCGATGCCGGTGGTCAGATTCATGGCACCCGGCCCCGAAGTCGATATGCATACGCCAATGAGCGGCTCCTCGGTTGATAGTGAAGCCCTTGAAAGCCCCTGGGCCATGAAGACCGCTCCCTGCTCATGACGGGACATGATGAACTGAATGTCACCAAAGTTCTCCATCTCATCGAATATCGGCATTATCGCCCCGCCCGTATAGCCGAAAATATAGCGAACGCCTTGTGCCTTCAGCGCCCCCATCACCAAATTTTTACCCGTCATAGTGTTTTCCTCTTGCGATCTCGTCTTGAATTTTCTCCGCTATCATCCGACGCAAAACAGCCCCATTCAAAAAAACCGCTCCAATAATCCCGACACGCCGTGTCCCTGTCGGTCCGGCCGGAAGCGACGCCGTCACCTCATGCACTGGCGGTGATAACGATTTCGCTGTTCTGAAGCGCGTGCATATTATATTCTTTTCTCATCTTGAGAAGTATCTCAAGTTCTTTTTCCTGTCGCAGAAGCATTCATGGAAAAAAGTGCACAGACGGATGTCCGCATACCTGTAGGAGAAGAGTTTACTGCGGGGAACCGCTCTTGCGTTGCCCCACTGTAGCCAGAGAGGCACAACAAAGCAACGTCATATTTTATCGGCTCACCTGTTGAAGTCCATAAATATTTGTTATTCAATACATTCACAACCCCATAGAAAGGCATGTTCATCGATTGCGGAACATATAGCCCCAGCAATGGACTGGCGATACCCTTCCCGCCCGGAGCTTTTCTTGGAAATAGCGGCACGAGTGTGAAAGCGAGGCGAAAGGATCATCAGCCTCTCCATCACTTTCAAAAGTGGTTATGAGCAGCCATATCGCTAAATTACGCCCTGTTTCCAAGCGCTCCAACTGATTTTGGATTTGCAGAAGACAATAAAATTGGTATAAACCACGTTTACTCAGTTGATAGCGGCTGAGGTTGTGGCAACCTTCAGAGCTATAGTGAAGATTATCCTGCTCATCCGGTCCTCCTCAAACGGCTGCAGAGCACAAAAGGCCTTTGCGTCTCGAAATCTGTTTTTTTTCACAAGGAAAAGTAAAATGTTGCAGCACCTTAAAGACCTGTCCATACGTGTAAAAATCTCTGCCTTTGTTATCCCCTCCACCATTGCCTTCGGTGTGACGATGACACTCCTTGCCCTGTTTTTCCTCCATCAATATAAATCAACCTCACTTGAGGATTTTCGAGTTGTCATTGAAGAGATTCAAACCCTCAGTCAGCAGGGCTCTGCCACAGCCCGCACCGAGGCTCTTCTCGAAGAGTTTTCCGACAAGGCCGACGACAAGATACGCGGCATCGCCATTCTTTTCGCCTCTATTGTCTTCGGCGTCATCATCCTGGCGGCGATAGGGGCGATGATCATCTCCGGGCTTATCGCCAAGCCGGTACAAAGAGTGGCCTCCGGCTTGGAAAATATCAGCTCGGGAGACGCCGATCTCACCCAGAGGCTACCGGTGGACGCAGATGACGAAACCGGCAGGGTTTCCCGATTTTTCAACAACTTCCTGGAGAAACTTCAGAAAATAATTACGGACATCCAGGCCAACGGCGACCAACTGGCCAAGGGTGCCCAGTCCATTCACTCCCTGATCAAAATCATTCAGGAGAAGACCGCCGCCGCACAAGACATTTCCCAAAAAGTCTTTCGCTCAGCGGGATACATGAACAGCGACATGAAAGAGGTCTCTCAAATCCTTGAGGAATCGACGGAGAATATGCATGTGGTTTCCTCGGCGGTGGAACAGCTTTCGAGCACGGTCTCGGAGATCTCCGAGACCTCCGGCAAGGCCCATGTCAACACCGAAGAAGCGAAAAAGCGTATGCAGAAGCTGGAAGACGACGTCCAGCAACTCGGGGCCGCCGGCCAGGACATCAGCAAGGTGACGGAGACAATTGCCGATATTTCCGACCAGGTCAACCTTCTCGCACTCAATGCCACCATCGAAGCGGCCAGGGCTGGCGAGGCCGGCAAAGGTTTCGCCGTGGTCGCCCATGAAATCAAGGAGCTGGCAAACCAGACCGCTGAGGCCGCCACCGAGATCCAGAACCGCATCGAGCAGGTGCAGATAGTAACCCAGACCACCATAGAGGGCATTGTCGATTCCACCAGAATAGTTTCCGACAATACCGACATCGTCTCAACCATCGCCACCGCCGTTGAGGAGCAGTCGGCCACGGTCAACGAAATCGCCGTATCGCTGGTCAAGGCGGTCGAGAAGCTCGACTATTCCAATACACAAGTCTCCAAGGCTTCGGAGTATGCCACTGATATGGCCACCATGGCCGATTCGGTCACCCGGTCGGTCTCCGAGGTGGACGAGGCGGTAGTTTCAATTCTGGAGACATCAACCAGTTTGAGAAAATTGGCTGACAATACTTCCGAAACGTCGAATCAGTTTCGGACTCACTGAGGACCGACACTTTTCAGTCTGGCAGAATCCGGCAACAATTCGGTGGACAAAGCCAGCTCTCAAGACGCGGCCGCTTTCCTCCAGGCATTTACCGCCACAACGGTTGTAACCGGCAGGACAAGACCGGTTACCGCTACCAGCAACATCAGATCACCCAGTTCGCTGTAATTTCCCCTTTGAATTTCAAATATCTTGTTGTAGTAGCTGGTGAAAAGATTAGACGCCGACAGGGCGAGATTGGTAAAGGCAGCCATGACCGCGAAATAGGTGGCCTTCTGTTCAGCCGGAGCTTCCCGGGCAATCCAGGCCAGCATCGGCACCATAACGACCTGGCCCAGCGGCGAGTCGGCCATGGTATCGACAATGGCAATCGTTCTGGCGCCGAAACCGAACATTTCCTGGGTCCATTCATGGAGACCGTAGTACATGCCGATAAAGGGCATGAGCATCACCGTAGTGTAAACCGACAAAAAGACGACGAGATAGGGTATCGGCCGCCTGCTCATCCAACCGCGCAGGGCGAAAAGACCGATGACGGCAAGAATGGATGCGATCTGCCGCAGCGTGCCGAAGAACGCCTCATCGAAACCGAGCACATCAATCTGCCACCAGCTGGCGCCGGCGCC
>CAKZOA010000118.1 GCA_937132035.1 uncultured Desulfobulbaceae bacterium
GGGGATGCTCATCCGGCGGACAGCCTATGCATTCGGTAATGATGCGATGGTCGACCGCTCTGGCAAAATAGGCATATTCCACCAGTCCCGCAGATTTACAGGGATAATCGTCGAGCCCTTTCCTGTTTCTCGCTGCCTGCACACGGCACTTGTTCATCTCAAAGACAAAACTGTCTTCGCTCTCGGCGCTGTAGGACTGCTCATTGATACTGCCATAGAGCCGAAAGGCCAGCGCCTGTTTAAGACCTGCCAGCCCGGGAGTCTTGCCGAGGCCGAGAAATTTTTTGATCGAGGCGGCCTCCACCGGTGAAAACTGCGCCCAGCAGGAATCGTTGCAGCGTTTGGCATCATTCATGCCATGTTTGAACTCGACGGTCTGGAACCAGACGCCATCGCCCACCAGCCAATTCTTGGCGGCCCGGGACAGCATCTCTTTCTGTTTCTCTTCATCCATCTCCAGCAGCGGCTGCGGCAGACCATCCATCATTTCAAAACCGAAAAGGTTCGAGAGATGACGCATCTGGATCTGGCTGCTCTTGTCGGCGGCCGCAGCAAGCAGCTCCAGTGCCTCCTCCTCGCCAAGCTGGTGTTTGACCTCGCTGTACCAGAGGGCATGATGGACGATGGTACGATGAAAAAAATCAAGGATAAGCCGGGCACGCTGCTCACGGCTGAGCTGTTCCGGGCTCTCTGCATCGATAGGCATGGGGTCCTCCTTGCTGCTGGCGTTAGTCTGAGACAGTATGGATGGCATCGGCAAAACGGCTGAGCGACTGAAGACCTGCTGCCGTCACCAACTGGGTGTTTTCAATGCCGGCGACTCCCAGTCCCGGCAGGATAACTTTCGGCTCAAGGGCAATGATCATGTTCTCGGCCAGCTCCAGCTTCTGATTCTGGGCAATGAAAGGAAACTCATCGAGTTCGAGACCGACACCATGGCCGGTAAAGCGTATCTTTCTCTCGCCCACGCCCATGAACGTATCACCATATCCACATTCTGCAGCGGCATCGAGCATACGCTGGTAAATATCGCCGCAGACCGCGCCGGGGACGGCCCAGGACGCCGTCTTTTCCTGAATGACGAGCATGGCATCGTGGGCTTTGTAGAGTTCGGCAGGCAGATCCCCGAGAGCGAATATCCTGGCATGATCGCAGATATAGCCGTTATGGGCAAAAACATAATCGACCAGGACCATCTCTCCCCGCTCCATTTTCTTGAAACCGGCGCCCTGGCCGGTGAGTTCGCTTGCGCCCTCACCGCCTGTAGGCGAAGCCAGATAGCTGGGTACCGCCGCCGCCGCGCCGGAAAGCAGATGGCCATAAAAAAGTTCACCGCCGAAAAGACGCATTCTCACGATTCCCTGATGGCCGAGGCTGCGGGCGTAGGCCTCGATCTCGCCGGCCGCGGTTATCTCCGCTTTGCCGGGTTCGAGAATCTCCGGCACTCTGGCAGCGACCTTATCGGCCAGAGCGGCAGCAAAGCGCATACGCTCAATCTCGAAGGGAGACTTCACCGCCCGGATCAAGCGAATGGACAGGGAAATATCATCTACGCTGCAACCGAAAATCGAGGAAAACTGCAAATAGAGATTAGCCGGCAGCACGTCGAGTTCCATGCCGAGTTTCCCGGGAAGCCGGTGGCCGTAGTCTTCCAGGGTGCCGGGGATCTTCTTGGGACTGACAAGGGAGACTATCTGTTCAAGAGGAGACTCTGCCCTGGCCCGCTCGAATTCCTTGTAGACCATGAGCAGGGCCTCCCCCTCTGCGGGGATATAGAGCCAGCCCTGCTGGGATGTACCGGAAAAATAATAGAGGTCGGTATTCTGCACGATCAGTGCCGCATCGAAATCCGCCTTCTGAAGCGCCGACTGCAGCCTAGCCACCCGGGGCAGAATCTCCTCAGCAGGTGGTCCGGCAGTGTAATTGTGCATACTACCCTCCTCAATTATCGATCACAGCGCCAATTTTTCACCACACCCCGTCAACTACTGTAGTCGTAGAACCCCCTTCCGCTCTTCCGCCCGAGCCACCCGCTTTCGACATATTTGCGCAGCAGCGGACAGGGCCGGTATTTGGAGTCCTTAAAACCGTCGTAGAGCGTTTCCATGATGGCCAGACAGGTGTCGAGGCCGATGAGATCGGCAAGAGCCAGGGGGCCCATGGGATGGTTCATGCCCAGTTTCATGACGGTGTCGATGTCTTCGGCTTTGCCGACGCTCTGATAGAGGCAGAATATCGCCTCATTGATCATGGGCATGAGGATACGGTTGGCGATAAATCCCGGAAAATCATTGGCCTCAGCCGGCGTCTTACCGAATTTGAGGCACAGATCCCAGGTTGTGGCGAAGGTTTCCTCCGAAGTTGCCAGCCCGCGAATCACTTCGACAAGTTTCATGACCGGCACCGGATTCATGAAGTGCATACCGATAACTTTGTCGGGCCTGGCGGTCTGAGCGGCTATTCTACCTATGGGTATAGAGGAGGTATTGGTCGAGAGAATGACATGCGGTGCGCAGATTTCGTCGAGGTCCCGAAAAATCTTGAATTTGAGATCTTCGCGCTCGACGGCGGCCTCAACGACAAAATCGACGTCCTTCATATCCTCGAGACTGACGGTGGTCGTCACTCTGTCGAGGATGGTGTCGGCCTCGCCCTGCTCCATTTTGCCTTTGTCTACCAGACGACCGAGATTTTTGGCAATCATTGCCCGACCCTTGTCGGTAAACTCTTCCTTGATGTCGCTCATCAGCACCTTGAGACCGGCTGCCGCCGCCACCTGGGCAATGCCGTTTCCCATCTGTCCGGCGCCGATCACACCGAAATGCGCTCTATCCATACCCGTCTTCCTCCCCATGCCGAAATTATCGTTTCAGAACCAGCGCCACCGCCTCACCGCCGCCGAGGCAGAGCGAAGCCAGACCTGTTTTCACATCTCTTTCCCGCATCTCGTAGAGCAGCGTCGTCAGTACCCGTGCACCGCTGGCACCGATAGGGTGTCCCAAGGCGACACTGCCGCCGTTGACGTTGACGATGGCATCATTGAGTTCCAGCACTTTATTGATGGCCACTGATGTGCCGCTGAAGGCCTCGTTGATTTCGAACAGTTCTATATCCTGCAGGGTAATCCCCTCCTTGGCAAGTACCTTGGGTATGGCGTATATCGGCGCCATGAGTACATATTTAAGATCGATACCGGCGGAGGCCTGGGCGCCGATTTCGGCTAGAATCTCGCATCCCATCTCCCGGGCCTTATCTTTGCTCATGACCACCACCGCTGCAGCGCCATCGCTGATTATCGAGGCATTGCCGGCGGTACCTACGCCATTTTTGGAAAAAGCGGGCCGCATTCCAGCCAGGGCCTCGTAGCTCGTCGGCACCGGACACTCGTCGGTATCGAAGAGGGTTTCGCCCTTGCGCTGACGAATAGTCAGGGGCGCTATCTGCGAGACGAAGCGGCCGCGGCCCTGGGCATCAAGGGCGCGGGCATAGGAGCGTTCGGCAAACCTGTCCTGCTCTTCGCGGCTGACATTCCATTTTTCGCAGATAAGCTCGTTGGACATGCCCATATGAAAATCGTTGACGATATCCCAAAGGCCGTCGTGAAGCATATGATCTTCGATTTTTCCCGGTCCCATGCGATGCCCCCATCTGGCCTTTTCCATATAATAGGGGGCCATACTCATATTCTCCATGCCGCCGGCGACCACCACCTCGGCATCGCCGCACTGGACAGCCTGGGCGGCAAGCATCACCGCTTTCAACGACGATCCGCAGACTTTGTTGACGGTTATAGCCTCAACCTCCTGGGGCATATCGGCTCTGATGGCCGCCTGTTTCGCCGGATTCTGACCGTAACCGCAGGGGAGAACCAGACCCATTATGCATTCATTAACCTCAGAGCCGGCAATTCCTGCTCGTTGTACGGCTTCTTTTATCACATGGGCTCCAAGATCGGTAGCTCCGACCCCGCTCAGCGTTCCGCCAAAACTCCCCAGTGGACTCCTCACAGCGCTGACAATAACGGCAGTTTTCATACGTTTCCTCGCGGATTATACAACAGTTTATCTTCTGGCACCAGATCCGGCAGATGCAGACACCGGTTACCTCACGGTCCCCACACGGATACCGACCAAGCGCTCAATCGTTTTTTTTGATAATTGCCTGTCATCATCGATTTGTCAATTCTTTTTTCGTCAGAAAAAGAGAGAAACCATTGCCGCCGGGGGCAAAATAGACCTTTGACTTCCGCATTGTATAACCGAATAATAGATCTTTACTCAGTTCCTCCACAGGCCTGCTGTCCTCGATGAGCTTTTTCATCTTCGACCAAGTTTTCAACGGCTTGCCCACTCTTTCACATTAATCGAACTTATACCCTTCATGAATATCTTTGAAATAAAAAAAATACTTTGACAAATGTATAAATATACTTTTAAGTTCAACTGAGAACCGACCGAGCGCTCGGTTGCATTTCACCGGGGGAAGAGGGCGGATAAAGCCGCAAAGGTATTCTTATCAAATCCGAACAGCAAGGAGTCTCATATGAGCATGCAAAGTCTGTACAAGGAAGTTATGGATATCAACATGATGGAAGATGACGCCCGCAAAGACGATGTAGCGAAGTCTTTTTTTGCCAGGCTCAACTTCATGGAACTCCCGGAATACTTCAACTGGGCAGAGGAGGTTTTCGAGGGCCTGCATCTCGCCGAGCGCTCCGACAAACCGGCATTCATATGGGCGGACATCCTCACCGAGGAAAGCAAAACCTACACCTATCGCCAGTTTGCCGACAACGGCAACCAGTGCCTCAACCACCTGCGCGGCAAGGGCGTTGACAAGGGCGACAATATGTACATGATGGTGCCCATAGTTCCTGAAACCTGGTTTGCCAGCTATGCCTGCATAAAAGGCGGCCTGGTGGCAGTGCCCACGGCCACCACCATGACCCAGCGGGAAATGGAATTCCGTTTCGATACCTATCCACCGGATTCCATCGTCGCCGCTGAAGTCTATACGGATATTATCGACGCCGCCCTGAAGACCCAGGGTAGGGAGCCCAAGGTCAAGATCGTCCTCGGCAGCAAGGAAGGCTGGACCAGCTACGACCAGCTCGGAGACGAGGAAAAAGTTGCCGAAGCCGCCAAAACCAAATCCAACGATCTGCTTTTCTGCTTTTTCACCTCGGGCACCACCGGCCTGCCCAAGAGGGTCGGTCATTCGGCGATCTCCTATCCCCTGGGGCACCTCTCCACCTCCGTCATCACCGGCGTACGCACCGACGATATTCATCACAACCTCGGCGCCCCGGGATGGGCGAAATGGGCATGGAGCTCCTTTTTCGCCCCCCTCAACGTCGGCGCCACCGCCACTGGTTTCAATTTCACCGCCCTCGATGGCGAAAAGTACCTCAAAGCCATATCCACCCATAAAATTTCGACATTCTGTGCCCCACCGACGGCGTGGAGGATGTTCATCAATCTCGATGTTTCCAAATTCGACCTATCCAATCTGCGCCAGTCCGTAGGCGCCGGCGAACCCCTCAATCCCGAGGTCATCTCCAAGTGGAAAAAGCTCACCGGCACGGAAATCCGCGACTTCTACGGCCAGACGGAATCCACGGCCATGATCGGCAATCCTCCCTGGATGCAGGGTAAAATGCGCTCGGGCTCCTTTGGCTATCCCTCCTATATGTACGATGTCGCTCTGGTGGACGAGGAAGGCTTTGAGATAACCGAGCCTGATCAGGTCGGCCATATCGTCGTCAAGCTCGACAACTGGCGCGCCATTGGATTATTCAGCGAATACATAGGTAATCCCGAGAAAATGGCCGACGTTTTCGTCGATAATTACTACTACACCGGCGACCGCGCTTCCTTTGACGAAGACGGCTACTGGTGGTTCGTCGGCAGAAGCGACGATGTCATCAAGTCATCGGACTTCCGCATAGGCCCCTTCGAGGTGGAAAGCGCCCTGATGGAGCACGAAGCCGTCGCCGAAACCGCTGTGGTCGGTGTTCCGGATCCGAAGAGACACCAGCTGGTGAAGGCCTATGTCATCCTCAAGCAGGGTATCGAACCTACCGAAAAACTGGCGCTGGAACTCTTCAAACACACCATTGGCGTTCTCGCCAAATTCAAGATTCCGCGCGTCATCGAATTTGTCCCCGAGGTGCCTAAGACCCTCAGCGGCAAAATTCGCCGCGTCGAGCTACGTCAGAATGAAGAAAAACGGCAACAGCAGAAAGCGGAACAAGCCACGGCTGAATTCTTCTACTGGGATTTTCCCGAACTCAGCTCCAAGAACTAGCAGGCGTAAGTGCATGCAACAAAGCTCGCGACTGCCCGACTGCAACATCGGGCAGCCGCCTGAGTAATCTGACGAGTCTCAAACTCAGGTAACAGCTCCCAGCAATTACAGGGAAGCCCCATGCAGGAGATGCGGCGATGAAATTTGAACTGACAGAAGAACAGAATCTTATCCGCGACATGGTCCGGAGTTTCGCCGAAAGCGAGGTAGCTCCATCCGCCAGGGAACGTGACGAACAGGAGCGTTTCGACCGCCAGTTGATGTTTACCCGTCTGGCCGAACTCGGTCTCACCGGCATCGTCTTTCCAGAAGAATACGGCGGCGCCGGTGCCGACTATATCAGCTACGCCATCGCCGTAGAAGAGCTTTCCAGGGTCTGCGCCTCCACGGGCGTCACCCTCTCCGCCCACCTCTCTCTCTGCGCCAATCCCATTTATCTTTTCGGCACCGAGGAGCAGAAACAGCACTATCTGGTGCCACTGGCGACGGGAGAAAAAATGGGAGCCTTCGGCCTCACCGAAAACTCCGCCGGCTCCGATGCCGGCGGTACCAAAACCGTGGCCATACAAGAAGGGGACCAGTGGATCCTGAATGGCAGCAAGGTTTTCATCACCAATGGCGGCGAAGCCGAAGTCTATGTGGTCCTGGCGAGAACGGACAGGGAGGCCAAGAAACATCGAGGCATCAGCGCCTTTATTGTTGAAAAAGACACGCCCGGCTTTTCCTTTGGCAAAAAGGAAGAGAAGATGGGGATCCGCAGTTCGCCGACCATGGAACTGGTCTTCGAAAACTGCCGTATTCCTCGCAGCAATCTTCTCGGCGAGGAAGGCAGGGGCTTCAGCGTGGCCATGAAAACCCTTGACGGCGGCAGAATCGGCATCGCCGCCCAGGCCCTGGGCATCGCCCAAGGCGCACTTGACCAGGCCGTATCCTACGCCAGGGAACGTAAGCAGTTCGATGCCCCTATTTCCCAGTTCCAGGGGGTACAGTTCCAACTCGCCGATATGGCCACCCAGACCAGTGCCGCCAGGTTCCTGGTCTACAACGCTGCCTACCGTGCCAGCGCCGGTCTTTCCTATTCTTTGGAATCGGCCATGGCCAAGCTGATGGCCAGTGAAACGGCCATGCGGGTAACCACTCAGGCCGTGCAGATCCTTGGAGGCTACGGCTATACGCGCGACTTTCCGGTGGAAAGAATGATGCGCGATGCCAAGATTACCGAGATTTATGAGGGCACAAGCGAGGTGCAGCGCATTGTCATAGGTGCAGCACTCTGCCGATGACAGACGGTCATCTCGCCATCAGAACAATCTATCCGCTGCTGAAAATGCGGTTTCATCATCACAATGGGAGTGTCAATGAAAATACTTGTTTGCATAAAACAGGTTCCCGATATGGAATCGAAGTTCACCCTTCAGGAACGCTGGTACGATACCCACGACCTCGCCTGGCGTCTGAACGAGTACGATGAATATGCCATCGAACAGGCGGTTGCCGTAAAAGAGCAGCTGGGGGACAGTGATCTCACCGTACTTTCCATAGGACCGGCACGGGTTAAAGAGGCCATGAAAAAGGCCCTGGCCATGGGCTGCGATCGTGGACTGCATATAGAGGACAACGAGGTCGAACAACGCGACCCCCAGCAGATTGCCGCTCTCATCGCCGCCCATGCCCGCGATAACCACTACGATCTGATCTTCTGCGGCATGCAGTCCCAAGACAGGGCCAGCGCCCAGGTAGGCGTCATAACCGCCGAAAAACTGGGATTTCCCTGCGTTACCACCATTGTCGACTTCCATTTGCAGGATGGCTCGATCACGGTAAAACGCGAATTGGAAGGCGGCCTCAAGGCACGTGTCTCCCTTTCTCCCCCGGCGCTGTTCACCTGCCAACTCGGCTTGAACACCCCCCGTTATCCGACGCTGCCAAACATCATGAAGGCTAAGAAAAAGGAGATGATCACCGTTCCCGCGGCAGAAATATCCCAGGAGGCTGCCGTCCAGGAAACGATGGATATCTATTTCCCGGAGAAGAAGGGTGGCGGGCTGATCCTCGAAGGCGATGCCGGCGAACTTGCTGATCGCCTGCTGCGCATCCTTAAAGAACAAACCACGGTGATGGGGTAACTATGAAAACCTTGCTGATTGCTGAATACCGTGCCGGAAAACTTCTTGAAAGCTACACTGAGCTTGTTGGCTTCGCCCAGGCTCTTAATGCCGAAAGCGCTATGTTCGTTGTCGGCTCAACCGGGGTTTTGCCACACTTTAACGGTACATGCTATGTGGCTTCGGCCGAAACCTACGGTGAATACAACCCGACGGTGCATAAACGTCTGGTGCTCGAAGTCATCGAAAAAGAACAGCCCGATGTCATTGTCTTCCACCATTCTTCCTATGGCTGGGACCTGGCACCTCGTCTGGCTGCCGCCCTGGGCGTCGCCCAGATATCGGAAGTCATGGATCTGCAGGAGTCGCTGCCGGTGGTTCCCGTCTGCAATGCCAAATTACGGCGGACCGTTCGGCCGTCCACCAAGAGATACATCGTCACCCTGCAGCCGGGCGCCTTCAATGGCAGCGAAAGTGACACCACACCGGAAATTGTTGCCATGGAAGACGGTGACGGCAGCGGCACTATCGTTTTCGAGGGATATGAGCAACCCGAAAAGACAGCTGTCGACCTGAGCAGGGCCGAGATCATCGTCAGCGCCGGCAGAGGCATCGGCAAACAGGAAAATGTACAGATGGTCGCCGAGCTGGCTGAACGGCTCGGCGGTGAATACGGCGCCAGCCGGCCGGTGGTAGACGCCCTGTGGGTCGAACACAGCCGTCAGGTGGGCACCACCGGCCAGAGCGTTACGCCCAAACTCTATATCGCCTGCGGTATCTCCGGAGCCATTCAGCATCTGGCCGGCATGAAAAAATCGGAGTTCGTCGTCGCCGTCAATACCGACCGGGATGCTCCCATAGGCGAAGTAGCCGATGTGCTTGTGGTATCAGATCTGAAGCAGTTCGTGCCCGCTCTTTTAGAGCGACTCTCCTGATGACCGCTGTTTCTATTACACGGCAAGCGCTGATATCTCCACTGTCAATACAGCGGCGAATCGGCCCAGCAAAGCATCCGAGGCACAACCAATGAATGGCTGTTCAGAAATTGCTAGTGTTCTATTTACGAACTCTATATATTTACTGTATATAGCTTCACTCCACCCCCGTTCAGGTGGAGGAAAAATCGATCACATGCCATATCGTCGAAGGCGAAGGATTTGCAGCTCCAGCGGCTGCACACCCATGCCTGCCCGCCATAGAGAGAACACTCGGACAATAAGGAACAGGGAGAACCCCACGGATGCGAATTGCGGTTAAGGATACACAGGAAGTAGCAACACAGATCAAAAACGAGAAGCTTGTCGAACAACGGCGGCGACAGATAGTCGACGGTGCCGTCAAGCTCTTTATTAAACACGGTTATCACAAGACAACGACCCGAATTCTGGCCAAGGAGACCGGACTCTCCATTGGCTCGCTCTATGAGTACGTATCCTCGAAGGAAGATGTACTCTACCTGGTCTGCATCGCCATCCACACCGAAGTCGAACAGGGTTTAAAAGAGGCCATGGCCCGCTCCACCGAAGGCCGGGATGCGCTCACCGAAATCATTCGCGAATATTTTCTCGTCTGCGAGCGTATGAGCGACCATGTGCTGCTGATGTACCAGGTAACCCACTTTCTCCCGGAAAAATGGCAGAAAAAGGTCCTGGAGGCGGAGATCCGGATCACCGATCTGTTCATCGACGCCATGCAGCAGCTGAAAAAGGAAGGAAAACTGAAACTTGACGATGATACCATCAACCTCGTCGGCCACAACATCTCTATTATCGGCCACACCTGGGCCTTCAGGAGATGGTATTTCGCCAAGCACTTTACCATCGAACAATATATCGAAAAACAGACGCAGTTCATTATGGGGTTTCTGCCGGAGGAATAGAAGCGGCGGCCCTGGAAGGATGATCTCCTCCAGTGGCGTTACTGTCAAAACTCCTCCGGCGGCTCCCATGCGCTGCAGAAAACACCTCACAGACCTGTTAGCCAACGTCAAGAAGGAGACGACATGAACGCCGCAATTGAAGTGTACAAACCCCAGAACGCCATACGCGTCATCACGGCCACATCGCTCTTCGACGGTCATGATGCCTCCACCAATATCATACGCCGTATCCTTCAGGACTCCGGCGCCGAAGTCATCCACCTGGCTCACAACCGGTCCGTGCAGGAACTCGTGGACACCGCCATCCAGGAGGATGCCCAGGGCATCGCCATGTCATCCTACCAGGGAGGGCATGTCGAGGCCTTCAAGTACATGATCGACCTCCTCAAGGAGAAAGGTGCTTCCCATATCAAGGTCTTCGGCGGCGGAGGCGGGGTTATCATCGGCGAAGAAATCAAGGAGTTGATGGATTACGGGGTCGCCAGAATCTACTCCCCCGAAGACGGCGCCTCCATGGGACTGCAGGGCATGATCAACAACATGCTCTCAATGCTCGATTTCTCAACCCTCGACTATCACGACCTCGCCCCCGAAGAGCTTAATCCTTCCATGGTCAACACCATAAGCGGTCTGATGACGGCGGTACAGGAAGAGCGTGCCGGCGGCGGTGAAAAACTCGAGAAAACAATGGACTTTCTCAGGCCTCTGGCCAAGAAAAACAATCCCCCTGTCATTGGCATCACCGGCACCGGCGGCGCCGGCAAATCTTCGCTCACCGACGAAATCATCGTCCGCTTTCTCAACGACACCAACGATATCAACATCGCCGTCATCTGCTGCGACCCCTCCAGAAGAAAGACCGGTGGAGCTCTTCTCGGCGACAGAATCCGCATGAACTCCATCACCACCACCGACCGGGTCTTCATGCGCAGCCTGGCCACCCGCAACTCCTCCTTCGAGGTGTCGGAATCACTCTCCGAGGCTTTGGAGGTGGCCAAAGCCGCGGGCTTTGACCTGATCATCGCCGAGACCGCGGGCATAGGCCAGGGAGACTCGCGCATCACCGATCTTGCCGATGTTTCCCTCTATGTCATGACCAGCGACTTCGGCGCCCCCTCGCAACTCGAAAAAATCGATATGCTCGACTACGCCGATCTCATCGTCATTAACAAATTTGAAAAGAAAGGCAGCGACGACGCCCTCAGAGACGTACGTAAACAGGTGCAGCGCAACCGCAAAGCCTGGCAGACGCCTCCTGAGGATTTTCCAGTCTACGGCACCATTGCCTCCAAATTCAACGATGACGGCGTCACCGCCCTGTATCATGCAATTCTCGACGAGCTGGCCAATACAACAGCACTCAGGCTCGAGTCAACCCTGACCCGGCCCACGGCCAAGGTCTCATCCACCAAATCCATTGTCATTCCAGCGGAACGCATCCGCTATCTCGCCGAAATAGCCGATACCGTCCGCAGCTATCACACCGAAAGCACAGAACAGGCAGAACATATCCGCAGAAAATGGCATTTCCGGGAAAGTTTGAATATGCTAGAGGAAGCGGATGCGGGTGAAGAGGTGACCACGGCACTGAACCGTGAACTGGAAAAGGCTGCGGAGAAAATCGACCACCGGGCTCAAGAGTTGATCTCCTCCTGGGATGAAATCAAAGAGGCCTACTCCGGCGACGAATACGTCTACTCCGTCAGGGGACGGGAACTGCGGGTGCCGCTGTATACCGAGTCGCTGTCCCACTCAAAGATTCCCAAAATCTGTCTGCCCGGATACACGGACCCGGGAGAGATCTATTCCTGGATGCGCAGGGAAAATCTGCCCGGCTATTTCCCCTATACGGCCGGGGTGTTTCCCTTAAAACGCACCGGCGAGGATCCCACCCGCATGTTCGCCGGAGAAGGCGGTCCCAAGGAAACCAATGCCCGCTTCAAGATGCTCTCCGCCGACTCCGAGGCCAAACGGCTCTCCACCGCCTTCGATTCAGTGACGCTCTACGGCTGGGATCCGGCCCTGCGTCCGGATATCTATGGCAAGATAGGCACTTCGGGAGTTTCCATCTGCACGCTCGACGACGTCAAGCAGCTCTATGACGGCTTTGAACTCTGCTCGCCCACCACCTCAGTTTCGATGACCATCAACGGTCCGGCGCCGATTATTCTGGCGATGTTTATGAACACCGCCATCGACCAGCAGGTCGAATCATTCATCGCGGATAATACACGAGATCCTTCGGAAAAAGAGTACGAAGAAATCAAGGCCATGGTCCTCGCCAATGTCCGCGGCACCGTTCAGGCAGACATCCTCAAGGAGGATCAGGGGCAGAACACCTGTATTTTCTCCATCGAATTCGCCCTCAAAATGATGGGAGATATCCAGGAATTTTTTATCGCCAACACGGTCCAAAACTTCTACTCAGTCTCCGTTTCCGGCTATCATATCGCCGAGGCAGGCGCCAATCCGATAACCCAGCTGGCCCTGACCCTTTCCAACGGCTTTACCTATGTCGAATACTATCTGGCCAGGGGCATGTCCATCGACCAGATAGCGCCGCGGCTGTCCTTTTTCTTCTCCAACGGCATGGACGCAGAATATACGGTGATCGGCCGGGTGGCCAGACGCATCTGGGCGGTGGCCATGCGTGAAAAATACGGCGCCTCGGAGAATTCCTGTAAACTGAAATACCACATCCAGACTTCGGGGAGATCCCTGCACAGCCAGGATATCCAGTTCAACGATATCCGCACTACCCTGCAGGCGCTCTGCGCTATCTATGACAACTGCAACAGCCTGCACACCAATGCCTACGACGAAGCTATCACCACGCCGAGTTCCCAGTCGGTCCGCAGAGCCTTGGCCATTCAGCTCATCATCAACCGAGAATGGGGGCTGGCCAGAAACGAGAACATGAACCAGGGCAGCTTCATCGTCGAAGAACTCACCGAGCTCGTCGAGGAAGCCGTTCTAGGCGAGTTCGACCGCATAACCGAACGGGGCGGTGTGCTCGGCGCCATGGAGACCGGCTACCAGCGCTCCAAAATCCAGGAGGAATCCCTCTTCTACGAGGCTCAGAAACATACCGGTGAACTGCCCATCATCGGCGTCAACTCCTTTCGCAATCCCAGCGCCAGGGCCGAGGAGGAAAATGCTTCTCTTGAGCTTTCCCGGGCGACGGATGAAATCAAACAGGATCAGCTGCGCCGGCTGGCCGATTTCCACGAACGCCACAAGGAAGAGGCGCCGCAGGCTCTGGCCAGCCTCAAAAAGGCCGCGCTTGGCGGCGACAACCTCTTTGCCGAGTTGATGAACACCGTCAAATCCTGCAGCCTTGGACAGATAACCACCGCCCTCTACGAGGTCGGCGGACAGTATCGCCG
>CAKZOA010000119.1 GCA_937132035.1 uncultured Desulfobulbaceae bacterium
AGCCTTTCTGACAATGTCCATGGCCTTCACCGGCATTCCCAAGATGCTGGCCACCTGGATCGCCGCCATGGAGCTCTCCCCCTATGCCCTGCTCGGCGCCCTCACGGTCTTTTTCGTCATACTCGGGTGTTTTCTCGACGGCATTTCGGTTGTGGTACTCACCACCTCTGTGATCATGCCCATGGTCGAGCAGGCCGGCATCGATCCGCTGTGGTTCGGCATCTTTGTGGTCATCGTCGTTGAGATGTCGCAGATCACTCCACCGGTGGGATTCAACCTCTTCGTCATCCAGGGCCTCACCGGCCTTAACATCCTGAGGGTAGCCTACGCCGCCATCCCCTTTTTCCTGCTGCTCATGCTGGCGCTGCTTTTGATCGTAGTATTTCCTTCGATCGTCACCCTGTTGCCGGCAATGATGGGCGGCTGAAGTGTTTGACGTTTTTTTACAAGGAGGCGGCAGCCCGCGATGCCTGATCGTAGAGTCCTGAGAGCAAGCGCAGCAGGGCTGCGGCCTCGCTGACCTCCTCTCCTTCCCTTTCAAGATTGCGGTACACCGAGGTGAGACAGCGCTCGCGAACTTCCCGGTATCTCCTGCAGACTTCCTCGCCCTCTGTGGTGGCGCTGTAGAAAATCTCCTTGCCTTGTTTTTCCTTTTCCACCAGCCCCAGCTTCACCAGTTTTTTCAGGGAATAGTTGACGGTGTGGTGATCTTCGATATGGAGGACGAAACAGATGTCTACCAGCCGCTTCTGGCGACGGCGATGATTGACATTGTGCAGCACCAGTACATCAAGGGGACTGAAATCACGGTGACCGGCAGCGCTCATACAGCGCACCATCCATCGGGAGAAGGCATTGTTGGCAATGATCATGCCGTATTCGAACTCGCTGAGATGCCAGCTGTCCGGTGAGGTCAGATGCTCGGAGGAAACAATGGGAACAACCGGTTTCGGAGGTGTATTTTCAGGCATTTCTTCTTTCCTCTATCCTTTAATAGTGGCGTCATTGCCGCTCTACAGGATACTACTGCTTCTCAGGAAATCCAGAAAAAAAGATCTATTTGAGCTTCACTGTTGATTTACAATGTCGGCAAAAAGACAACGTTTCACCGACACTCTCTTTCCCAAAAATGCAGAAATCTACTTCCCGTCCTGTTTTTTCAGATCACTGAAAGGCATGGTAATCTCGATCATCGAGCCATCGTCAAGGCTTTTCCTCTGGGGATAGCGTCTGGAGAAGACGCGGCGCATGGAAGTGTTCTCCCGGAGGGTGGTGGCAATGAAGGCCTCGAAGCCGTTTTTCCTGGCGATCGCCTCCAGTTGCTCGAGCAGGCAGGAGGCGATGCCCAGTCCCTGGAAGTCGTCGTTGACGACAAAGGCCACTTCTGCATGATTATCGCCCACATCCATATAGGTGCCTATGGCGATTATCTGCTGGTGCCTCTTTTTCTGGACCAGACCAATGAGGTACATATTGCGGCGGTAGTCGACGTCGGCATATTCCCCCTGGATCATCTCATGGGAAAAGATCTTTTTATCGTAGAAGAATCGCCAGTAGATGGTCTCCTCCCTGAGGGAATAGAAGAAGTTACGGTAGGCGAACTCATCTGACGGCAGCAGGGGCCGAAACAGCACCGATCTGCCGTTTTTCAGCTCCACCAGCCGTTTGTAGTTTTCCAGAAAGATGAGATCCTCGGCCGACGGCGGCAGCTGGTCGGGAAAGATATAGCCTCTCTGTTTGGCCTCCTCGATCAGGTTTTCGCGAAAGCTGGGATGGGCGATCTGGGCCAGTTCCATCACCCGCTGGTAGATTGATTTTCCCTGGAGATGGGCGATGCCGTACTCGGTGATGATGATATCGACGTCGGCCCTGGTGGTGGCCAGCCCCGCTCCGTCGCTGAGACTTGCTACGATACGGGAGCGCAAGCCGGATGCGGTTTTGACCGTGGAGGGCAAAACGATGATGGAGACCCCGCCTCTGGACATGGCGGCGCCACGAAGAAAATCCACCTGGTCGCCGATGCCGCTGTAGAACTGATTTCCCAGGGAATCGGCGCAGACCTGGCCGGTGAGATCCACCTCCAGCGCCGAACTGATCGAGGTGAGGTTGTCGTTTTCGGCTATCACCCGCGGGTCGTTGACATAGTCCGAAGAGCGGAAATAGAACATCGGATTGTTGCTGACATAGTCGTACATTTCCTGCGAGCCCATGCACAGCGATGCAACCACCTGGCCGGGTATCAGGGTCTTCTTGCGGTTGGTGATGACCTTTTTCTTCAGCAGCGGCAGCAGGCCGTCGGTGACCACCTGGGTATGAATACCGAGATCCTTTTTATCATCGAGATACTGCAGGACGGTATTGGGAAGATAGCCGAAGCCCACCTGCAAAGTGGCGCCATCCTCGACCACCTGGGAAACATACATGCCGATGCGGCGGCCGATCTCGACCTCCTCCGGTTTCAGGGAGCGGATGGAATTGACAATGGGCTCGTCATGGACGACGAAGTAGTTGATTTCATCCACATGAATGAGGCTGTCGCCCCAGGTTTTGGGCATTTTCTCATTGACCTGAGCGACGACGACCGGGGCGGACTCGGCACCGGCCCGGGTAATATCAACGGATACACCGAGACTGCAGTAGCCGAAGGAATCCGGCGGACTGACCTGGATGAGGGCGACATCGAGGCCGATCCTGCCGCTTTTGAACATCTCTGGAATTCTGGAGAGATAGGTGGGAATATAGTCGATCTTGCCCACCGAAGCCGCCTTGCGCATGGACCAGCTGATAAAAAACAGCTTCAGGGAGAACCTGCTGAGAAAACCATCGTCGTCAACAAAGTGAGAAAGCGTCGAAGACAGCATCTGATAGAGCATGATATCGTGCATGCCCCCATCGGCGACCATCGCCCTGATCAAGTGCTGCGGCTCGCCGCAGCCGGTGCGATGAACACCCTGCTGCCGGGTTTTATCACCTTCACCGCCTTCTCGGCACTCATCGTTTTTTCAGGCAGCTCTTTGCGCAGATCCATGCAGGCTCCTTCACTGGGAAATTTCTGACAGGGCTTGAAAAATATTCAGCCAATCATCCTCGCATTTCTTCTCCCATACCACGGATTTCTGCAAAATTCCAACCTTCCCGGCTGCATTCCGGCTCCACCCCGTGGCCTTATCTTTTCCCTCCCGAGCCCAACAGCACGCATCCGCACATGGCAGGCGACTACAGAAGAGAAGCATCTCCCCGCCGCTCAGACCGTGCCCCACCGCAAAACATGCCATCAATAGAGTGCTCCGCTCATGCCTCCAGCTGCATTTCGCTACCGCGGCGTGTCGCAAACTCTCTTTTTTTGCGTGATGAGCAGCCGGGCGAGGGAGGAGAAGCCTGCGGCTTCGGCGTGGCGTGAGATGTATTTCGGACGGTGTTTCATCAGATGGAGGTACTCCTCGCAGTTTCTTACCCCCACCGAACAGGGAAAACGCAGGGCATCGAACAGCGGTGCATCGTTGGGACTGTCGCCGATGGTGACCATGGATTCCTTTTTTTCAGGGATGATCGCCGGCAGATACGCTCTTGCCCGCTCGACGCCGGCGGCTTTGTCCTGACGCGGGTCCATGATATGACAGTGAACCGAACTGAACGTAAATGTATACCCCCAGCCTCTGCAGAGCTCGTTCATTTCTACCAGTTGTTCGGCAGAAAGCCCTGCCACACCGAAGGTCCAGTCGCTGAGACGAAAGAGGTTGTCGGCCGTTTCCCGCAGGTGCGGGTAGTGTTTCTTGAGGCCCTCATAGCAGTTTTCAAGTCCTGCCCGATGTTTTCTCAGATCGCCTACATCCACCAGGGGACGGGGTGGTTCCTCACCGGATCCAACGAATACCCCACCGTTTTCAGCTATGACGCCGGCAACGGGAAGATAGCCGGCCAATGCCTGCCCCCACCCTACGGAACGACCGGTGACCATCAGCAAGGAGATGCCATGGTCCTGCAGGATGGATATATCAGACACCAGCTGGGCGGTGATTTTATCGCCCAGGGTCAGCGTTCCGTCAATATCGGAGGCAACCAGGGTGATTTCGGCGAATTCACTCAGGTCCTCGCACTCTTCCAGCCATTTTCTCATTGTCTCCATTCTCCTTATACCCCAGGCAAGCCCGCATCAAAGGGCGGCAGAGGCAGCCAAGGCGGGAGAAGGCGCCCAGCCCCCACCCAGTTGACATGAGCTGAATTATCGCACCGGCTGCAAGCGGTGAAAGCGCTTCCAGGCAAACTCCAGCCTCTCATCGTCGACTACCGCAGCGATGATCGCTTCGGCAAGGGGAAATTCCCGTTTATCGAGGCGGCCATCACCAAACATCTGCTTCACCGCCGGGCCGATGGCTGTGGCCAGTTCGGCCCCCTCGATGGTGTCATCGGCCATGTGTTTCTTTTTTGCCTCGGAGTAGCGCATTCCCAAACCGAGCAGACGTCCCATGCGACTGTTCCTGCCGGCCTGGCATGTCACATAGAGATCACCCGCTCCAGCCAGGCCGTAGGCACTGTTCACACCACCACTGAACACCTGCTCAAAGACAGCCATCTCCTGGATCGCCTGGGAGAACAGGGCCGAGGCCAGGTTGTGCATCAAGACTTTCTTCTCTTTCTCGCCTTTTCTCTCGAGCATGCCCTGCGGTGCACCAATACCAAGGGCATAGAGGTTCTTTAATGCGGCGCAGCCCTCGACTCCTGTCAGATTACTGCTTTGAGCGACATGGTAATACTCGGTTTGGAGCAGG
>CAKZOA010000120.1 GCA_937132035.1 uncultured Desulfobulbaceae bacterium
GATACCGCTTCCTTCAAGGCCGAAATGGCCTCCTCTATTGATTCTCGAAAACTGGAAACATCCACGTTAAGGCATTGAGATACATAGTACGTATCTTCTTTGTACACGACGTATTTGATATTTTTCATTGCCGGACCACTGCTTGTGTTAGCAATTCTATACCCGATGGAATCGATTTTTCAATTGATGGAGTCAAAGCAAATAGCGGATAGATGCAGATAGGACTAAATAGGGTAGAGTAGGGAGCTTTCATACCGACCAGCAGCCTGGCTACCCTGAATCTATTTCCTTTTTCTGCGCTAAAGCAGATCGGCGAAAATCTCCCCAAGTTCTGCAACATAGCAGGTTTTGTTTGTTATTGTTTCGTACACCTTCTTGCGATCCAATCGCATGTAATCGTGTACCAGAATATTTCGGAACGCATCCCTTCAATTTTTTTCAATAAGCCTGCTGAAATGATCGCATTTTCCTGCAATATTCGGAAAATATCGGCATAGGACTCTGGTTTTCTGTAGCCATTCCGAGTAATGATGTGATTACCGATATCCATCAAACATTCTATCGCCAAATGCAGGTTCCGCTCGGCCATTCCATGGATGAACGGATCCTCGATAAAACGCTTGCAGTCAAACTGTTGTGCCGCCTCCAGGTTGTGGATATATTCGCGCAACCTCTCCAGACGCGCTGCCAGCACATTCTTATTCACCAAAATGATGCTCCTTCCTGAAGCTTTGTTTAAGGGCAGCTCTATGGACGGCCCTCAATGGTTCGGTATCCAGATATTCTCGGAGAACATGAGTTTCAAACTCCACTCTTCGCTCCCTGTCCTCCTTGAGCACTATTCCATCGCGAATTATTTCGTATCGGAGCACAGTGGAGGCTTCATTCAAAACCACAAGATCAATGCTGCGCTCGCCACGCAGTTCAAAAGATAGTTCTTCCATTAGAATCAGACGGCAAGAAAAGAAGTCCACTTCGTCATCAAGGAATACAGCTATATCCAGATCGCTCAGAGGACCTTGTTTGCCTGTGGAGCAAGAGCCAAAAAGGTAAGCAAATCGAACTATCGTTATCTTTTCGAGAAAGTCGATCAATTGTGAATTGTCAGCAATGATGCTCACTCTCTTTCCCCCTTCCTTCTCATGATCATTGGATGAATTGCACTTAAACATGTACATATACAATGTACCTCATAAACAGTTGTGGTACAACTTGGAAGAGGAACATATACTTCGGGAACTTTTTTGTTAATCAGATCCGTAATGCGGGTACGGTTCATCCCCAGCTGTTGGAAGGGGGGGCTTGAACTATCAGGCCGGGGAGACTTTATTGTTGCAAGATCAGTATACCTTTGCGATTGGAGGTAAAGGAAAAGACCTTAAGCAGATAAACGACGTTGAGAACAGTTACGTGGCGGCGGACGAAAGCTTTCGACCCCTCGTAGTTATCTATACTCCACCACCTCGAAGCCGATTTTGGAGATGGCCTCTTTTACCTTGTCGGGGGCGACGTCGCCGCTGAAGGTCGCCTCACCCTTGTCGAGATCGACCTGAACATCATTTATTTCCGGAATTTTCTCAAGCGCCTCTTTGGTGGAGGCCACGCAGTGCTGACAGCTCATTCCCTTTATCTGTACCGTTGCCATTGTTTTGATCCTCGTTGTGTTATATGTTTTTGTTTGTATTGACAGATTTTAAGGACGGTCGGCCGGCAAATCAAGTAGCGGGTCGAGGCTCATGGAGGGAGAATAGAAGGTTCTTCCGAATTGAGCGTATTTCATAAATGAGATGATCTGAATACGAGCTATGGCAACACCAAAGAGTATTACAGTCGATGTCAAGGGCATGCATTGCGCATCCTGCTCAAGCCGAATTGAGAAAGTAGTGGGAGATATGGAAGGCGTCGAGGAGGCCTCTGTCAACCTGGCGGCGGAGACCATGAAGCTGCGCTTCGATACCGGCACAACCGGTTATGACGATGTCGCCAAAAAGGTCGAAGGTCTTGGCTTTGAGCTGGTGAGACAACAGGAGCGAGAGGCGGGAGAGTTGCATGTCACCATCGAAGGCATGCATTGCGCTTCCTGCTCTTCGAGGATTGAGCGGGTGGTGGGCGAGATGGACGGCGTTCGTTCGGCCTCGGTCAATCTGGCCTCGGAAAGCGGCCGATTTGTCTTTGATCCCGAAATAACCGGTTCTCGTGATATAAAAAAGCAGATTACCGAGTTGGGCTTCGAAGTATCGGCCAAGGGCAGCGAGGTCCTGGAGTATGAGGATAAGGAGCAGGAAAATCTTCGCAGCCTGCAGGAAATGAAACACCGCTTGATCCTCGAGTTGCTTCTGGTAGTTCCGCTTTTTTATCTCAGCATGGGCGAGATGCTGGGGCTTCCCCTGCCGGCGATGCTTTCACCGCATATGCATCCCCTGCGCTATAGTCTGGCACAGCTGGTCCTGACCGTGCCCATCATGTGGCTGGGGAGGAGTTTCTATCTTGTCGGTATTCCCTCTTTGTTGCGCAGATCGCCGAATATGGACAGCCTCATTGCCATGGGTACCGGGGCGGCATTTATCTACTCGCTGTGGAATGTCGTCGAGATTGCCATGGGTGTCGAGCCGATGGCCAGAGCCATGGATCTCTATTTCGAATCGGTGGGTGTGCTGATAACACTGGTCTCCCTGGGTAAATACATGGAGAACAGATCGAAGTATCACACCTCGGATGCCATTCGTCAGATGATGAACCTGACGCCGAAAAAGGCCATCCTGCTCGACGGCGACGAACAGGTTGAAATAGAGGCCGGCGATATCAACAAGGGCGATATTCTTCTCGTCAGACCCGGCGGTTCGATCCCCACCGACGGCAGTGTGCTCAAAGGTGAGAGTTCGGTGGATGAATCGCTGATGACCGGTGAGTCGATGCCGGTGTCCAAGAAAGTAGGCGACAGGGTCTATGGCGGTACCGTCAATACCAGCAATACCATACGTATGCAGGCCGAAAAGACCGGCGAAGACACCATGCTGGCCTCGATTATCCGCCTGGTCCGCGAGGCCCAGGGTTCGAAGGCGCCCATAGCCAGAATCGCCGACCGCGTCAGCTACTATTTCGTGCCGGCGGTGATGGCCATTGCCGTAGTCACGGGACTGGCCTGGTACTTTATTGGCGGTGTCGATTTTTCCATGGCACTGCGGTTTTTTATCGCCGTCATGGTTATTGCCTGTCCCTGCGCCATGGGGCTGGCCACGCCCATATCCATTATGGTGGGCACGGGCAGGGCGGCGCAGCTGGGTCTGCTGGTCAAAAGCGGAGCCACGTTGGAAAAAATGGAAGAGATCGATGCGGTTATATTCGATAAAACCGGTACCATTACCAGCGGCAAACCGGAAGTGGTCGATTTTCTTACCGGATCAGATGAATCCGAAGAGAAGCTGTTGCAATACGCCGCTTCCGCCGAGCAGTCCTCCGAACATCCACTGGCAGAGGCGATTGTCGACTATGTTAAAGAAAAAAAGATTGCGTTGCTGCAGCCCGACGAGTTCAGGCCCCATCAGGGTAAGGGTATCAGTGCGACGGTGGATGGCGTTGATATTGAAATCGGCAACAGCGACTTTTGCGAGAAGCAGGGTATTTCAACCGCAGAGTTCGATCAGGAGGCGGCAAGGCTTTCAGGCGAGGCCAAAACCGTACTGTTCATGGCCGTCGGCGGCAGGTGTCGGGCGATATTCGCGGTGGCCGACACCATGAAACCCGAGGTAGCCGAAGTGGTCTCCAGACTTGCAGAAGAAGGGATAGAGGTGGCTATGCTCACCGGCGACAACCGCAAAACAGCGGAAGCGATTGCTGCAAAGGCCGCAATCGAGAAAATATTCGCCGAAGTTCTGCCGGACAGGAAAGCGGAGACTATCACAGAGTACCAGTCTTCGGGAAAACGCGTCGCCATGGTCGGTGACGGCATCAACGACGCCCCGGCGCTGGCCCAGGCCGATGTCGGCATTGCCATGGGCACCGGCATCGACATTGCCATCGAGTCCGGAGACGTGGTGGTGATGAATGGCAACCTCGACGGCGTGCTGCTGGCGCTGCATCTGTCGCGGGCAGTCATGAAAAATATTCGCCAGAATCTCTTCTGGGCATTTGGCTACAATGTACTGGGCATCCCCGTTGCCGCCGGACTGCTGTACATCTTCGGTGGTCCTGCCCTCAGCCCGATGATCGCCGGCGGGGCCATGGCTTTGAGTTCGGTATCCGTTGTCTCCAATGCCCTGCGCCTGCGTTTTTTCGGCCGGGAGAAATCGCTAAAAGTTTGAGGAGGTTCAACTCCCTCGGGCCTATCCCCTTTTTTCCTTGACTTTTACCCAACCCATTAGCTATATATTGCATCCTAAATGAATGGGTATTCATTAACGGCCGAGCATTATACTGCTGCGGCATTAACACTGTCAAAATAATTAGAAGAGGAATCCTATGTCTAAATTAGTTGCACCTCATGGTGGAAAAGGTCTGGTATGTGCCCTGCTCGAAGGTTCCGAGCGTGAAGCGGAACTCGAAAAAGCCAAGGGTCTGAAGCAGATTGAAATCTCCGGCCGCGCCAAGGGCGACCTGATCATGATGGGAATCGGTGGTTTTTCCCCTCTCGATGGCTTCATGACCCAGGCCGACTGGAAAGGCGTATGCGAGAACTTCCAGATGGCCGACGGAACCTTCTGGCCGGTACCCATCACTCTTGATGTTTCCGCTGCCGATGCCGGCGACATTTCCGAGGGCGACGAGATTGCTCTGGTACGCAACGGTGAGACCTATGCTACCATGAAGGTCACCGAGAAGTACGAAATGACCGAGGAAAACAAGAAGTGGGAATGTGAGAAAGTTTTCAAGGGCGAAGGCGAAGAGTCTGAAGGTGACAATTTCTGGAAACTCGCCCCCGAAGAGCATCCCGGCGTAATCATGGTTTTTGCCCAGAAAGAGTTCAACCTCGCCGGTCCGGTCAAGGTTCTCTCCGAAGGCGAGTACCCCAAAGAGTATCCGGGCGTATACCTCAAGCCTGCCGAAACCCGTGCCATGTTCGATGAGCGCGGCTGGGCCAACGTTGCCGCCCTGCAGCTGAGAAACCCGATGCATCGTTCTCATGAGTATCTTGCCAAGATTGCCGTCGAGGTATGTGACGGAGTGCTCATCCACTCTCTGATCGGTAACCTCAAGCCCGGCGACATTCCGGCACCCGTACGCATCAAGGCCATCGATATCCTCATCGAGAACTATTTCGTCAAAGAAAATGTTATCTCCGCCGGTTATCCCCTGGATATGCGCTACGCCGGTCCGCGTGAAGGCCTGCTCCACGCCACCTTCCGCCAGAACTACGGCGTTAACAATATGCTTATCGGCCGCGACCATGCCGGCGTCGGCGACTTCTACGGTCTCTTCGAGGCCCAGGAGATCTTCGACCGTCTCCCCGAGACCGGTGACGAGGGCAAGGATCTGCAGTGCAAGCCGATGAAGATCGACTGGACCTTCTACTGTCATAAGTGCGACGGCATGGCCTCTCTGCGTACCTGCAACCATACCAAGGAAGACCGTGTAATCCTTTCCGGTACCAAGCTTCGTAAGGCGCTCTCGGATGGAGCCGAAGTAGTCGATCATTTCGGCCGCGACGAAGTTCTCGAGCACCTGAGAAAATACTACGAGGGTCTGACTGAAAAGATCGAGGTGAAGATGCAGGGTGCAGCCTCCGGCGATACCATGAAATAATCTTTGTTTCATCTTTTACAGTAGTCTTTCAAGGAGATATCGCCTCTGTGGTGGTATCTCCTTTTTTATTCCTGACCACTCTCTCAGGAAGTGGATTAACTGAATTTCAGAAAGAGCCAGATTCTTGTTAATGATTACCTGGACAATTCAGCGTGCTAATCCCAGTGGCTGTAAGTTGGCCACTACCGTCATTCCGGACTTGATCCGGAATCCAGTCGTTGAAGATAGTTATGGGTTCCGGATCAAGTCGGGAATGACGAAAGCGAAAGTCTGATGTCACGTTGTTGTATGATTGATTTGATTGCTGCGATTGCTACGTAATCAGAGTATTGTTTGAAACAGCCGCCCCGGCTATTCAAGCGGCCCCTGCTGAAAGCATTGCCTGAAAAGGAGTACCCATGAATGAACTTATCGTCGGCCTGAAAGAACGATCCTATCCCATTCTCATCGACCATGGTTGTCTTGATATGATAGGAGAGGATCTGGCCCGCCGTAAAATCGCCAACCGTTACTGTATTATCGCCGATAGCACGGTTGCCGATCTCTACGGCAAGAGACTGCTCGACGAGCTGCGCCACAACGGCATGGACGCCGAGCTTCTCACTTTTGCCGCCGGCGAGGCCAGTAAAAATCTGCCGACATACGGCGATTTGCTAAGCGAGCTTGCCCGTCTGGGGTTTGACCGCCGGGACGGCATTATAGCCCTTGGTGGCGGCGTCACTGGAGATTTGGCCGGTTTTGTGGCCTCGAGCTATATGCGGGGCATACCCTTCGTGCAGATTCCCACGACCCTGCTGTCGCAGGTGGACAGCTCAGTGGGCGGCAAGACCGGCGTTGATCTCGCCGAGGGCAAGAATCTTGTCGGGGCCTTTTATCAGCCCAAGGTCGTCTATATGGATCCCCACGTTCTGGCGACGCTTCCCAGGGAGGAGTTTGTCGGCGGTATGGCCGAGGTCATAAAGTACGGAATCATCTATGACCATGAATTTTTTGACTACCTGCGCACACATCGTCAGGCAATCCTCGCACGGGATAGTGATGTAATCGAAAAAATACTCTCCACCTCATGCCGCATCAAGGCAGAGGTTGTGGCGGCAGATGAACAGGAGGCCAACCTGCGTCGCATACTCAACTTTGGCCATACCATCGGTCATGCGGTGGAAGCGGAGTCCAGGTTCACCATTATCCATGGCCAGGCCGTGGCCATAGGCATGGTGGCGGCAGCACGGATTGCTCATGCCTGCGAAATGCTCGCCGAGGCAGATGTTGAAAAAATCCGGAATATTTTACGTGAATACGACCTTGCAACGGAAATACCGACGGCAATGGACAGGGATAAAATCAGATACTATATCCTCCGCGATAAAAAAATTGTCTCCGGTAAGGTCGCCTATGTGCTTCCCACGGACATAGGCAAGGTTGTCGTTACCGATGCTGTCGATGAAGGCGTGATCAATGACGTTCTCGCCTGAGCCTACCGATTTGAAAAATCTTTTTTTACATATCTAGAGAGAAAGTGATATAAAGAGGAAGTGATTATCCCTGATTCTCAGCTTACCCAGTTCCGAAGAGCCAGGGGCGCTCAGGTCCACCAGCACCGACATGTTTTCGAGCTGTTGACGCATGTGAAAGGTGAGTTATACAAAGAAGGGGAGAGTTCCTAGCTGCAACCGATACTGCCACCGAGGAAGAACATACCGCTCTGGTATGATGATCAATTTAACTTTATAAGGAGGAAACGATGAAAAAAACCAGGATTCTAACCGTCCTGATGGTTGTCGGCCTGCTGGCTGGCGGCAGTTCCATGGCGGTCGCGGCAGCCGATTGTGTCAGCTGTCATCAGAAAAACAATCCAGGCATGTATCTGCAGTGGAAAAATTCGGCCCACGGTGAAAACGGCATTGGCTGTATCGACTGTCATGGCGCCGAAAAAGGTGACGTCGATGCATTCAAGCACTATGGGGCGACCGTGGCCACGCTTGTCACACCCAAGGACTGTGGTCAGTGCCATACCGAAATCGAACAGGAGACCTCGCAGTCCTATCACGCCCATGCCGGAGAGATACTCAAGTCGAACGATGCCTATCTCGCCCACGCGGCAGGAGGGCATCCGGTGGTCATCGTCGGCTGTGAATCCTGTCACGGGGCCAATATAAAGATCGATCCCGATGCCAAAAACAAGCTCTCCCCGGAGACCTGGCCGAATTCAGGTGTGGGAAGGTTGAATCCCGATGGCTCGAAGGGTGCCTGCAATGCCTGTCATTCGCGTCATTCCTTTTCCAAATACCAGGCACGGCAGCCTGGCAACTGCGGTAAGTGCCATCTGGGACCGGATCATCCCCAGAAAGAAATCTATGATGAGTCCAAGCACGGCATAGCCTATAATGCCTACCGCGAAGACCTCAACCTTCGCAGCGATGAATGGGTGGTCGGCGTAGATTATTACGAGGCGCCCACCTGTACCACCTGCCATATGTCGGCAACGCCGAAACAGGGCATTACCCATGATGTCGGCGACCGTATTTCCTGGACCCTGCGTCCACCGGTATCCAAGCATAAAGAGAACTGGCAGGAAAAGCGCCAGGCCATGAAAGACGTCTGTAGCAACTGCCATCAGAATAATTTTGTCGACGGGCATTATTACCAGTATGACGCCATGGTGCATCTCTATAATGAGAAATTCGCCAAACCTGCCGGCAAGATTTATTCCATGGCCAAGGAGAAGGGTTTGCTGGAGAGAGAAGCCGCCTTTGCCAACGATCTCGACTGGGAGTACTGGGAGCTCTGGCATCATGAGGGTCGTCGAGCCCGGATGGGGGCTGCCATGATGGGGCCGGATTATGCCTGGTGGCACGGCATCTATGATGTTGCCCATAACTTCTACTTCAAATTCATCCCCGAGGCCAGGCATCTCGGCGATACCGAAATCAATGCCTATATAACCGAACTGCTGACCAAGGATCCCATGCACAAATGGCTGAACTCCAACACAGGAGAAATTAAGAAAGCCATCAGTTCCGGAGAGTTGCAGAAGGTCTACTCCCAACTCTTCGAAAAAGAGTAGGAACCCTCAGGACGCTGCAGTCATCACTGCAGTTTATAGACTTCATCCTCATCAAAGCCATGGCGGACGCCATGGCTTTGTTCTTTCTCCTTCAGCAGGAGCAACGCCTGATCGCTGTCGATACGCAGGACCGAGGCGATTTCAGCCAGACTGTAGCAGAGGTCGCCCGCTGGCGTGCAGCCAGCAGGCTTGAGATCGGGAAAGTGGACACCAGCGGCGTACAGGGAAGCACTCCGTAGTATCTCCTGTATTTCTTCAGGGCCATAGAGGAGCAGCCACTCTACTGCTTCGGCCCATATCTGGGCATCGACGGTGGGGTGGCGTACCACATGCATGGCGTTTTCCAGCGTCCAGCTGGTCTCGAACTCTTCGGCAGCGTCGTCTGTAAATGCTTTTTTATCTTTGTTCATGGTAGTGAATATACTATACTCTCCTTGTCAAAGAGGCTGAACCTGTTGGTGTTTGCACCAGTATAAAATATCTGTAGCCGTTCTTCCACGGCAAAAACGGGACAGTTGGCTCACAGGAGATGGAGAATACCATGAATACTTTTGAAGGCGGCATTTTTCTTGAAAACATTGAGTGGTTTGATGAGACCGGCAAGGAACTGGTGCACCGATTGCCGGAGAGCGGTTCGGGGGAGATTAAATACGGGGCGCAGCTGACGGTAAGGGAAAGCCAGGCGGGAGTTCTCTTCTACAAAGGGCGTGCCTGTGATGGCTTCGGTGCCGGCCGGCACACCCTAAAAACCGGTAACGTTCCTCTATTGACGAAAATACTCTCCATGCCCTGGCGCGGCGACAGTCCGCTGCGGGCCGAGGTCTATATCGTCAATATGAAGTATTTTACCAATCTCAAATGGGGGACGAGAAACCCCATCGCCTTCAGGGATTCGGAACTGGGTCTGGTGCGCCTCCGTGCCCATGGCATATTCAATATCCAGATCGTCCAGCCGGTGTTGTTCATCAATTCCATGGTCGGCACCATGGGCAAGATGACAACCGAGGATATCTCCACATACCTCAAGAGAATCATAGTATCCAGGCTGAATGATTATCTGGGCCAGGAGCTCGACACTATTCTCAACCTGCCGGGAAAATTCGACGAGCTGTCGATGGAGCTGCAGAAAAGACTGGTGAGCGACTTTGCCGATTTCGGACTGCGTATGAGTCACCTCTATATCACTTCCATCACTCCGCCGGAGGAGGTGCAGAAGGCCATTGACGATCAGGGAAGGCTCAGTGTCATCAGCGATATGGAGAAATTCATGAAGATGAAAGCGGCCATGGCCATGGAAAAGGCGGCTACCGCTCAGGGTGAGGCAGGCGCCGGCATGGGAATGGGGATGGGGATGATGATGCCGGCCATGTTTGCCCAGTATTTTCAAGGGAATCAGCAGCCGCCCA
>CAKZOA010000121.1 GCA_937132035.1 uncultured Desulfobulbaceae bacterium
AATATGGGTGGTTGAAACCGGCAGACCGGTTCTGGAGGCCAGAACGACAGTGGTTGCAGCCGCCAGCTCGGCGCAGAAACCGCGGCTGGGGGTGAGTTCCGTTATTTTTTTTCCCACCGTCAGCATCACCCTGTATCCCAGGGTGACAAGACCAAGGACGATGCCCCCGCCACCCAGAGCCAGTATCCACAAAGGAAGCGCCGAAGTCTGCATGACTTCGCCGCCGGAGCTGACAATGCTGACAACCGCTGCCAGGGGACCAATACCGTTGGCGACATCGTTGGAGCCGTGGGCAAAAGCCATGGCACAGGCCGTAAACAGCATCATCGGCGAAAAGACTTTCTCGACGCTGGCATAGTGAAATTCACGGTTTTCCTCGGCGCTTACCCGTATTTTGCTGACAAAATACCAGCCGATGAGGCTGGTGATCAGCCCACACAGCACGGCCAAAAAAAAGCTTTGCATCGCCGAAAGTTCGATGCTCAGATGCTTGAGTCCTTTGAACATGGTCACCAGTGAGATGATGAACCCCACCAGGAAGATATAGACCGGGGCGAAGCGTTTGGCGTTTTTCAAGGGATTGTCGGTGTCGAAAATGAGTCTTCTGGTACTCATCACCAGTAGAAAAGAGATGATGCCGCCGATGGCCGGGGAGATTACCCAGCTGGCGACGACTTTCATCACCTTGTCCCATTTTACCGCTTCGGGACCGATGCCGACGATGGCAAATCCGATGAGAGCACCGATGATGGAGTGTGTCGTCGATACCGGCCAGCCTTTGGTCGAGGCGATCATCAGCCAGAAGGCTGCGGCCAATAGTGCCGCCAGCATTCCGAAGACCAGTATTTCCGGATTGCCGCTGATATTGGTCGGGTCGATGATGCCCTTGCGAATTGTTTTGGTGACATGGCCGCCGGCGATGACCGCTCCGAGAAATTCGAAAACAATGGCGATGCCGATGGCCTGCTTGACGCTGACGGCACCAGCACCCACGGAGGTGCCCATGGCATTGGCCAAGTCATTGGCGCCGATTCCCCAGGTCATGTAGAGCCCGAAAATAATGGCCAGGGCGATGAGGATGGTTCCGTAGCTGGTAAGTATATCCACGTTTTCTCTCCTTGTTATCTCGATAAAAAGAGGAGGATGCGATCGGCCATGTTTTCCGCCTGATTGGATATGTCGCCTATGAGTTCGACAATTTTATACCAGAACATGACGTCAACAGGATTGAGATTCCCCTCTATCCGGTAGAGTGTCCGTCGAGTCCGATTGAGGATATTGTCAATATTATGTTCGCTCTTGCGTACTCCAGATATGATAGCGGTGACTTTTTTCAGCTCTCTGCTGCCGCCGAAACCTACCTCGACCATTTCGTCGAGTTCTTCGATCATTTTTTTGGCCTCTCCGCTGACCTCAATGGTTCCTTCGAGCAGTTCATCGATCAAGGCCTTCAGTTCGGTCGGTACCTCCATCTCGCGGTAGGAGAGAATTTTGCCTATCTCTTCGGCGCTATCGGCAAGGCTGTCCTGGTCGGCAATGAGATTGAGAAGGTCTTTTCTGTCCACCGGTAACAAAAGGGTTGTCGGCATGTTCAGCCTGAATGTGCTCTTGATCTTATCCGCTTCCGTTTCAAGTTGCCGAATCTGTTCTGCGCACTCGCCGACGATATCCTGTTCCTGATTGTAGAGGGCCTCGAAAAGCGGAGGAAGAGTGCAGATACAGTTGAAGACGATGCGCATATGCTCCTGGATTGGTTTGAAAGGTGATTTGCGCAGCAGGCTCGATAAAGGGCTTGTAGATTTGAAGGGCATGATCCCACCTTGGAGTAAGTTACGCCCCATATGGTGGGGCGTTTTCAGAGCAAAGAATGCGCCGGACTGTAGAACATCTTTTGAGGAAATGAAACAAAAAATGGATGTTTTGCGAAGTCTTTATTAGCTCCGTGTTAAATATTCATGAGAGACAGGGGCGCATGTATGCCAGGGAAGGGCTGTCTGCATTCCTGGTGAGTGTCTGCCAAGAGAAGAATCTTGGTAAGATATGCTCAAAAATATCCTCCAATACCAGGTAGTTCCTCACTGGCCTCCGTTGTCCGGTGGCGCCTCGCTTATCCTTTCGATGAGTTTAGTGACGGGCTCAGCCGGGAAGGCCAGGGGGATGACCCGTGTCTTTTCAAGCAGCAATGCCTGTGCGCCTTCCTGGTGACCACTGTAGATGATGTGATGATTTTTTATATTGCCGACGTTTTTCCAGTAGCCGCCGAAGGGGTCCATGGGGGTATGGCCGACGATAAAGGGCATTCTTTTGGAAAGCCCGAGAGTCTTGCGAAAGCGGCGGACATCTTTCTTTCTGTAACCGTTGATATGATGCTGTCGCTGCACCCTCTTGGTGGTTATGTCTTTGCTGAGTTCCGGATTGTGGTGGATGTTGACCAGCTGTGTGAGGCTGGTTTTGGACATCGGCGGTGCGGCATGGCAGGCCACAAAATTATCGCTTTTGGCTATGTAGGGAAGAAGCGCATAGAGCCGCTCCATGGCCGTGGTGTATTCTTCACCCCTCAGTTCGACCAGCCGTTTTTTCATAAGCAGACCTTGGGGGACCGTGTTCTTGCTGAGTTCCGGGTCGAAGCTGTCGTGGTTGCCGCGGAGATAAAAAATATTTCCGGGAAAAAAACATTTGAGGGTAAGAAGAAGATCCATCATCAGTATCGAGCTGTCGAGGGATTCCATTTCTTCGGCAACTTCTGAATGCACGGCATCACCAAGTATTACCAGGCAGGCAGTGTTGGCGTAGAGGCACTCGAGCAGGTAATTTTCCGTCAGAATCTTGAGCAGGTTGTCCACTTGCGCATGCAGATCACCTATGATGATCGGTGTAATGTCCTCGGGGATAACAAGAACCCCACCGGCTTGGTCGGTGTCGTTTTTTATGGCAAAGGAATCGTGGGCGATAATTGCAGAGGCTTTTTCGATGATGCGCTGCGCCTTTTCGGTGGGGAGAACCTCTATTGGACCGCCGTAGATCTCGCGGATGGAGAGCAATGCTTCATGGCGGTGCGACTCAACCCTTTCCCTGTTGTCCTGGTCGTCGATGCGCATGACACTTACCGTACCGTTGCTGGTGAGCGGGGTGACGATGAGATCGCCGTTGCGATTTGTCACCTGTATATGACGCCCGGCCACGGTTTCGTCGAGATCGAAAAGGTCGACATAGAGGGAATTGTCTCTGCCGATGATGACCGATTCGCCTACCTTTATACGAGCGTAGCCCAGGATATTTTTGGCGTTGCAGGAGAGTGGCGAATAGATGTGCCAGTTCTTTCGGATATGTTTCTTCTTGACCCCCAGAGGTATTTCCGGGTGAAAATGGAGCAACTGGCAGCCCAGGCGCATTTCGAAGGATTTGCCGTCGTGAGCGATACGGCAGGGGGCGTGTATCTCACTGCTGTACTCAGAGAGGCTGAGCCAGTTGATGGTTCGTTTTTTTAAAAATAGGTTCCTCCAACTACGCCGGGAGTCGACGGCGCCGGTGCGTTCGCTTTTCGGTAACAGCCAGAGGGGCATCGAGGTATCTCCCTTTTCCATGATCCGCATTGGTGGCGAAGTCAATTCTTCGCGGACATACACCTGTATGCCGGCCCGGTGCAGATAGAGGGCGACTTCACGGTACACTTCGGTCTGTTTGACGACCATCTCCAGGGAGAGACCGTCATCGACTGGAAAATATCCCTGTACATGGCGGTCGGTCCGCCGGCGGTAGACTGTCTTCGGATCGGGAATAATGAATTCAAAGACGTATTTATGTTTCCAGTCTGCCCGCAGTATGCCTTCGCCGGAAGGGGGGATGAGGATGCGACCGGGGTCAAGGAGCAGCGGTGCCGGTGACTCCAGCCATTCTTTGTCGAAAACTGTCAGCGATTCGACTATTCCCTGAAAAGGCAGGCCGAGGTGGACTTCCCGGGGCCGGTAGATCAGGCTCTGGTTCTTCCACCAGTTTTTCTGGGTCAGATCGATATAGCCCTCATTAGGCCAGCCACGTATCTGATTAATATAATATGTTTTTCCGGCTCCAGGAGGACCGGTGACCACAAGCTGGAGAAACTCGAGGCCCCTGGGCAGAATAACACCACGAATGACCTGGGTCTGTTCTATGGGGTGAAGCAGATGTTTTAAGATATTGCTCATCGGAGGCCATGGTAAGCTTTGCAAAAGGATCCGGTAGTTTCCAGGAGATTACACGGGCACTATAGTACCAGTATTGACGACGAGAGGCAATTGTTGAAAAATCACCATTCTGTGGTATTTTA
This sequence comes from uncultured Desulfobulbaceae bacterium, assembly GCA_937132035.1. Lineage (GTDB taxonomy): Bacteria > Desulfobacterota > Desulfobulbia > Desulfobulbales > Desulfocapsaceae > Desulfopila_A. Next base: position 4,307 of record CAKZOA010000121.1, read on the forward strand.
GGGCTACAGATTTGATACATAACGGAGAGGAGCTCTGGATAACCATGGAAATAATTATAGGTTCAATTCCGCCGCTGAATACTGCAAATCAAAAACCGGCATCGACGCCAAGCGCCATGGTCGAGGGCAGGCTTTTGAATGTGCGGCCACCGCGCAAAGGTGTCGCCGGTCCCTCGGGGGCAGAGAGACGGGAAAGGAAAACCAAGGATCCTGCCAAGGGACGGGTTTTGACGCTGATGGTGATGGACGCCGATACCTTGCCAAAGGATATAGACAAGGCCAATTATAGGGTGACCATGCGCTTCCATCGTCTCTGAAAGCGGCATTTCGCTGCGGCGGGAGACCCAGGTCGGGCACCTGCCTCCCTGGCCGCTGCTGATAAAGCTACGAGATGGGCTTTGGGCATCGCAGCCTGCCCTGCTCAGAGTGCCCGAAAAGCCTGTTCAAGGTCATTGATGATATCGTCGGGGTTCTCCAGACCCACCGACAGACGTATCAGCCCCGTGGCGATTCCTGCATTTTCAAGATCTGCCGGTGAATAGGTGGAATGGGTCATGGAGGCCGGGTGCTGGATCAGGGTTTCGCAGTCTCCAAGACTTACCGCCAGGCTGCAGAGCCTGACATTGTTCATGACTTTTTTTCCTGCCTCAAAACCTCCTCTGAGCTCAAAAGCGAGTATTCCGCTGGAGGCTTTCATCTGCCTGGCGGCCAGTTCATGGTTGGGGTGAGATGCAAGTCCGGGATAATAGGTACGGCTGACCCTCGGATGAGCCTCCAGCCATTCGGCGATCATCATGGCCGACTTGCTGTGGCGGTCCATGCGGACAGCGAGGGTTTTCAGACCTCTTGAAATCAGCCAGGCATTGAAGGGACTCATAGCCGGTCCGAAATGGTTGAAGTAGGATTTCCTGATAACTTCGGCCATACGGTTTGAAGAGCAGATGACCCCTCCTATGATATCCCCGTGGCCACCCAGATATTTGGTGGCCGAATGGAGAACAATGCCGGCGCCCAGTGAAACGGGTTTTTGCAGATAGGTGGAAGCGAAGGTGTTATCCACCGCCAGCGGTATGGATTTGCTGTCGGCGGCTTCGGCCCACAATGAAATATCGATTATACCAAGGGTTGGATTGGCCGGTGTTTCAAGATAGAGCAGACGGGTTTTGTCATCGATCAGTGCGGCGATCTTGTCAGCACTGTTGCTGTCTCGGGCAGAGAGGAACCTGGTCGTAATTGAAAAATCAGCCAGGTGATGGCGCAGAAGAGCAAAGGTCCCTCCATAAAGAGCGCTGCAGGCAACGATATTATCCCCCGGACG
>CAKZOA010000122.1 GCA_937132035.1 uncultured Desulfobulbaceae bacterium
TGAGAACACCAATACACAGTCAAAGGATTATGATAATCTCCTCCATCATCCTCGACCAGGGCATGCTGACTTCACGGCCCAGAAAAAATATGGCGGCTATGCCGACCCCAGAGGCGGGGGACATTTTTCCGGCCGAATAACACTGGGCATTGTCGCCGCCGGCGTCATCGCCAAAAAGATCATGGCTCCGGTGCTGGTGCAGGCGACGCTGATTGAAGCCGGTGGAGAAAAGGATATAGCCGCTGCCGTCGAAAAGGCACTGGCAGAGGGAGACTCCATTGGCGGTCTTATAGAATGTCGCTGCAGCGGCCTGCCTGCGGGACTGGGCGAACCCTTTTTCAATTCGGCGGAGGCGATGATCGCCCATATGATCTTCGCCGTGCCGGCAACCCGTGGAATAGAATTCGGCTCGGGCTTTCGCTGTGCCGGCATGAAGGGCAGTGAACACAATGACAATATTGTCACCGCCAATGGCGAGACGGAAACGAATTACGCCGCTGGTATTAACGGTGGCATCACCAACGGCAATGATATTGTTTTTCGGGTGCCGATTAAGCCCACCTCGTCTATAGGCAAGCCTCAGAAAACCTTTAATTTCAACGATAACAGAGTCGAACCTCTTGTCATCGAAGGAAGACACGACGCCTGTATCGCCCTGAGAATTCCGGTGGTTCTCGAAAGCGCCACGGCCATCGCCCTGGCGGATCTGCTGCTGCTGGAGCAACAACGGTCAAGGATTTTTTGATTAGGTTGTGCTGCCATTGCGGCGAGGTGAATAGTCCCTGAGGCTTGATCGAAAGCCCCCCTGGTAAGGTCTGCACTGTACACGCTGAGGAGAGTTATGCCAGAAAGAGAGCGGCCTCTTCGAGAAAACCATTTTATACCTTGCCATAGTTATGCAAAAAAGGTAAGTTGTAAGGTTAACAATTTTTGATTTATAATTATTTACCGGCACTGCTACCATGGATATGGATATAGCGGGTGATATAAAAGGAGATTGAGCGATGGCAAAGAAATGTGATATCTGCGGCAAAGGCCCGGTTACCGGCAATAATGTATCCCACGCCCACAACAAGAACAGAAGGCGATGGCTCCCAAACCTCAAAAAGGTACGAATGGTTAGCGACAGCGGCAGTGTCCAGCGCGCCAAGGTATGCACACGCTGTATTCGGTCCGGGGCTGTGGTCAAGCCTGTCTGAAAAAGTGTAAAAAACATTCGATGAGAAGGCGAGGGGGTGAGTATCCTGCTCGCCTTTTTCGGTTTGAGGTGGAACAGATGAGTGATAATGACATTCAATTTTTAAGCTACGACGATGCCCTGAAGGTTGTCGCCGCCATCCAGGAAGAAGAGCATATAGAACACAATGACAGACGGATTCTCACCGTGTACAACTATGACGACAGGGAAATCTGCTGGTTCGACTTTGAACAGGTGATGGAGGCGGTCCAGGCAGAAGGAAAGACGACATCCAAAGAAGACGTTCAGGACTATATTCTTCATCGCATTCCCGACTGGGCCCTGGAAATCTGATAATTTGAACCCATCGACAGTCGCATGGTACTCCCATTGTGCTGTCTTTTTTTTTCGGACACCCCGCCAAACATCAGTGTGTTTCCCGACAAATGACAGAACTCGACCGGCGTCAGCGCGAGCGCTATAAACGTAATCTGCTCGTCGATGGTTTTGGTCCTGCAGCTCAAAATAGACTGCTGCGTAGCCGGATTCTTGTGATAGGCCTGGGAGGACTCGGTTCTCCCGCAGCTTTGTATCTGGCCGCTGCCGGTGTCGGTACAGTGGGCCTCGCAGACGGCGATACGGTCGAACTCTCCAATCTCCAGCGCCAGCTTCTTCATGACCACAACGATATCGGCAAGGCGAAAACCGCATCCGCCGCACAAAAAATCGCCAGTCTCAACGGCGACATAAACGTTGCCTGCCATGGCAGAATCGAAGACAAAGGTGCTATGGAAACTCTTGTCGCCGGCTATGATTTTATCGTAGAGGCCACCGATAATTTTCCCTCGAAGTATCTCATCAACGAGGCCTGTATCACTCAACAAATCCCCTTTTCCCATGCCGGCATATCGGAGTTTGGCGGCCAGACCATGACCGTGGTTCCGGGTCAAAGTGCCTGCTACGCCTGCATTTTCGGTGTGCCTTCCCGCGCTGATGGACTTGAGCCGTCTCAGGAGGGTGTTATCGGCGCTGCTGCCGGCATACTTGGCAGTATCCAGGCGGCCGAAGCCCTGAAATATCTCACTGGCACCGGCGAGCTTCTGATCAATACCTTGCTCTGTTGCGACGCCAGAACAATGTCGTTTAGAAAAATCGCCCTGAAAAGACAGCAGAATTGTCCAGTATGCAGCGGAACAAGGTAGTCTGCTAGACTATGCCAGCCACTGTTTCAAGGGCTCGGAGGGGAGTGAGCAGTTGGTGAGAGAATGCCAATGGCACTGCTCGTGAAGGACCATACCGCGTTGAATTACCGAAACCGGACGATCTCTGGAGACGACAATGACGATGGTGTCGGGATTTTCGGCGGTGAAACGCAGGGCCGAGTTATATCTGGCTCCTCTGGCCCGGTCCTCGCCGGCGATGGTGCGACCGTCAAGAAGACAGGCAAAGCTGTGGAGACGCTGGTCGCGGCAGATATGCAGGGCGCCGTCGACACGAGAGAATCCGCAGGCAAGTTCGAGGTATTCTGCGTTATTGAGATCAAGAGGAGTTTGCAGCAGCTGTCCGGAAATTCTTACCGGTTCCTGGTTCAGGTCGACGACAAAGGTACAGCCATGTTTCATGGACTGGGCATTGTGAACCAGCGTGGCGATGATATGGAAAAGGCTGTTGCGTGTTTCGGTGTCGAGTTCGTAATCCAGTAGAGATTCTTCTACTTCGAAGAGTTTGGCTCGAAGAGACGAGGAGGAGTAGCGGCCGTCGGCAAAACTGCAGATGGGATCGTCGTTGAGACTGAGATATCCGTATCGGCCATGGTAGAGGGCTTTGACCATACATGAAGGCCTTCCCGTGGTGGCGATTCCCCGGATGGTAGCACCGTCGGAGACCAGCCAGTGGGGGGTATTGGCGACGGTCTGTAAGAGCTTGCGCACATGTTTGTAGTGATGCAGCTGTGGCAGTTCAGCCTCGACAAATCTGGCCATAAAGCTGATCTCATCGATTTCTTCGGGAGGGACGAAGACCAGCTCACCCATGGGGCGCTCGCCTTCTTCGCGGGTCTTAAGGATACCGAGTATGGCATCCAGTATCTGGGAGATGTCGATGGTAGAGGTCTTTCCCGTCAGCTTCAGGGTTTCTCCGTGAATGTGATCATGTATGGCGTGGGTTGCATATTCGCGCAAAAAACTTCCTGATATGCCGGTATACAGATCGGCTTTGTTGGCGATATCATGTGAGAGTCTGAGAACGGTATGCGCCAGCCATTTTTCCGTGGGTCCGGTTGAAATGAGATCGGGATGGTGTTCGGTAAACCACATCTGATAAGGAACGGTCGCCGAGCTGCCGCCGTAGGAGAGCAGTCCGTCAATCTGGAAATCGGCCACCGGTGATATCGAGCTGTAACAGTTTGATTTACCGGTGTACTCCTGCAGCATCTGGCGGCCCCGAGTGTCGAAGTAGAAACTGTGTATCTTGAGCTCGTGATCGCGTAAGAGGCTGTGGGGGTCGTAGATATGCAGCTCGTCTTGTCCGGGAAGGTTGTAGATTACGGCGGCGGTACTTGGCCCGGAAAAATGGCTAAGACCCTGGCGCAGTCCCTGCAGGGTATCATTGAGGCATGTTTGGATAAAATGTGGGTCCATGGACGAATACCTTTTCACGCAGCAGTGCTTCTCGTTTCCGGTTATGGCCTGACGGTAATCTCCTTGAAGGTTTTGGTGGAGGGATGCCTGTAGCGGAGAATGAGGCTGATATCATTGCCGGATACTGGACCGTCGAAGGTAAGCGAGAAGGGATAGGTGCCGCTGCGGCTATTTTTGATCAACCATTTACAGACTCCCCTGGCATTGTATATCTTATCTGCCCGCGGCGAAGAACTGACCAGTTTACGTTGGGCTGGATGTATATGCTGGAGTATCAGGCTCGATGGGGCCGGCGATCCGACGTCGACTACAAAAACGACGGTGTTTCCGGAGACAGACTGGTATCTGGCAGATGCAGCCGGGGCGGCTGCGCTTGCCGGCGTCTGCTGCAGCGTAAAGATCAGAACCGCGATGAGAGGCATCAAGGCCGGCAGTAATCGTTTTCGCATCGGTATCTCTCCGCAAAGGTGTTGACGGGCTTTCATGGGGTAATTGTTATCTGGTTGTTTTCTTCATCCCAGCTGTAATGTGAGCCAAGCCACATTTTCTCAATAAATTCTATGTTTATGACAAAATCATCGATATCGCTGTAGTAGTCGAAGACCACCAGGATCTCCTGGTCGCTTATGGAGCCATCGGCGTCGAGATCGGCCCAGTGGTGCCTGCCGAGTGCGATTTCCTTCTTGCCCGCTACATTGATTGACCCCTCACTGCGGGCGGTCGATACCGTGCCGCTGAAGGTGATCGCAGTGGAAGGGGCACCCTCTATGCTTGCCAAATAGGAAAATCGTTGTGTCCCCTGCAGCTTGGAAATCCATTTCAACTCATCTGTGCCTGTTGCTGAACCGTCCGGTGGGGACACTTGTAGCACTTTGCAGCCCTCCGGAAGAAATTCCTTGATGATGATAGATGTCGGTGTGGAAGAGTTGTGGCTGATTTCCACAACCACGGGAAAAGGCATGCCGGGAATGGTACGCGGCGGCATGATTCTGACCGCTCTGAGACCAGAGGGCGTGCTGGATTTGTGATAATACACCCAGACCGGAATGAGCGAAACTCCTATGAGT
>CAKZOA010000123.1 GCA_937132035.1 uncultured Desulfobulbaceae bacterium
CCCACCTTGACGCCCCACCCATTTTCTTCCCCAAAACATTTCAAAATAGATTTTCCTATTGCCACAATATTCGGTTTGGTATTGATTTTTCAACCTTTTTCTTTGCCTGGGATCATACTTTGCCAAGATGCTGCCAGTTTTTCGGCCCCTCCAAGCACCTCCCTGCCTTCCGGAAATACACACTAACCTTTCGAAATTCAATATATAACGTCTTGTCTCCTGCATAAGTCGCTTTGCTGGCTGCAGTTGACAATTTCGGCTAATTTTGTCATAGTATTGCATGGAACTCCAATTTCTTCGAATAAGTGCAATACTGCGACAAGGACAGGTCATGCCAACTACCCTTAAACAACACCAAAGCTTAATTTCCCTTTTTGCCCAAAAACCATGTTGGGAAATCAACCCGTTAGCCGACAGCATCGGATATTCAACTCGATCAGTGCAACGCTTTCTGGCGGAGTTGGGCTACATCAGCAGTTTCACCGACAACGGCCGCTGGTACACCCTCTGCTCAATTCCCCGCTTTAATCAAGACGGACTGTGGTTTTACGAGGACATCGGTTTCTCACAATCAGGAAGCCTCACCAATACCCTGGTCGATCTTGCCGCAGGCAGCCCGGCAGGTATGACTGCCGAGGAACTCGGCGAAAAGCTTCGCTGCCGCTGCCATTCGGTTTTAGTTCAGTTGTGCCGGTGCGGAAGATTGCGGCGGCAGAAAATTGGGCGCTGTCATCGTTACTTTGCCGCCACCGCTGAAGCTGCCTCCGAGCAATTGCAAGTTATCTCGGCCCAGGCTAAAAATGCAGAGTTCCTCCCGGCTGAGATCGCCGTATTCGTGTTGGTCGAATTCATTCATCACCCCAACTACAGCTGCAAAAGACTGGCCGCGGTGCTGGCCAGGAAAAGAAATGTGGTGGTTCAGGCAATGCAGATACAGAAACTCTTCGAGCAGCACGGAATAAAAAAAAAGGCCTGAACTGCGGCGACAAGGCCTTACGCGCGTTGAGATTCTGGCTGGAGCAACAGAGCCAGGAGACAAAGCCGGAGGCGTTGTTCCCACAGCCTCCTGTTATCCGCTTTATCTCTGAAAGGGACAGATGCGCTTGTGGACGCAGGTTGACCGTCCAGAAGACACGCAAAAAAACGGTGTTTGGCCTCATAGGGCCATTCAAAGCCCATGAAACAGTGCTTGAGTGCAAGAGGTGTAACCGCGCCTACTTCTCTGAGGCCTTACTCCGACAGGTTCCCCCACGCTGCAATGTCGCCTATGCCGTCATGATTTATGTCGGCAAAGCGCTCTTCCAGCAGCACCGCAACGGTCCCGATATCCTCGCTGATTTAGCTTCCCGAAATATCCGCCTGTCTCCTTCGGAAATCACTTATCTTGGACGAAAATTCAT
>CAKZOA010000124.1 GCA_937132035.1 uncultured Desulfobulbaceae bacterium
GCCTCGAGGGTGTTTTCTGCGGCATCTCCTCCGGAGCGGCCCTGCATGGTGCCATGCAGACGGCTGTGCAGCCGGAAAACAGAGGCAAAAACATTGTCGTCATACTGCCGGATACCGGCGAGCGCTATCTGAGCACCGAACTGCTGGAAAAAGAATAAACGGATGCCGGCGTGCCACGGATATTCGTCATCGACTCCATCAACGTGTAGTCGATGACGTTTTCGGGCTGTTTCCACCTTTTGAGGCAGCGACAACCTCTTCCGCAAGGGCAATGGCAACCCGGTTGGTGGGCAGCTTGTCTCTGGTCGATATGTCGATGATCCGCCTGATGCAGTTACCGATGGCCGCCGTTTTTTCCCTGGCCTTCTGTGGGTCATAGGCTTGCCCTATCTCACAGCTGATATTGATTACACCACCGGCATTCGCTGCAAAGTCTGGAATATAGAGAATATTCCTGCGCAGCAGCTCTTCACCGTCTTGCTCATGCAGAAGCTGGTTGTTGGCGCTGCCGGCAACAATCCTACACCGCAGCCGTGGAATAGTCTCGGCATTGAGGATGCCGCCTAGAGCGCAGGGCGAAAAGACATCGCAGTCAGCATCAATAATTCCCTCCGCTTCGATTCTTTCAAATTCTATCTTGTGCCGCAGGCGATTGATATTGTCTTCGTTGATATCGGCCACGGCAATCTTACAGCCGGCGCCGACAAGCAGTTCGGCCAGACGACCGCCGGTCTCGCCGACACCCTGAATGGCCACCTTCAACCCGGTCAGATCCTCGCTGCCGAAAACCTGGGCGGCAGCAGCCTGCAGGGCGCAATAAACGCCGAAAGCGGTAAAAGGGCTGGGGTTGCCGCTGGCACCGACCGTGGCGACATACGCTGTCTGTCCGGCAACCACCTCCATGTCGGCCAGAGTGACATTCACATCTTCAGCCGTTATGTAGATACCGCCGAGATGATCGACAAAACGTCCGAAATTTTCAAAAAGGGCTCGACGATCGATTGTTTGCGGATCCCCCCTGATCACACTCTTGCCGCCCCCCAGGGCAAGGCCTGCCAGGGCATTCTTATAGGTCATGCCCCTGCTCAGACGCAAAACATCGGTGAACGCCTCTTGTTCATCGGTGTAGTTCCACAGCCGGCACCCCCCCAGGGCCGGGCCAAGCGTCGTATCGTGAATTGCCGCCCAGGCGGTGAAACCGACGACATCGTTGTCACAGCGCACCACCCTTTCATATCCTTCGACATCCAACTCACTGTAGGTATTCATTGATATTCCTGCTGTCATTTTGCCACTCCAGACCGGCCGGCGCATTGGGTGTCCGGCGGCTGCTTCATCTGCAACTATAGAGTAAACACGCGGTTCATTACAGCTATATTTTTCTTCTGCTGGAAAGAGAGCGGCGACCACCGGCTATTTTTCTCACCCCGCCAACGCTCAGAATCGGGAAAAGAGAGGAACTAGCGCGGCCGGTAGATGACGACCAGGGTTTTTACGGTTCCGCTGATGCCGCGGTAACCATGAGGAATGGAGGAATCGAAGTAGAGACTGTCACCTTCCTTGAGAATGACCGGCCTGTCGCCATACCTGAACTCCAGATCGCCGTCGAGAACCAGTAGAAACTCCTCGCCTTTGTGATTGTTGAAAACAATGTCGTCTGGCTGGCGCTGTTCCATATGAACGATAAAGGGTTCCATGTTCTTGTCGGTCATAGGGTAGGCCAGCGGTTCATACTGGTAGCCGATATGGGAGATATGCGGCCCTTTGGCTATGCCATAGCGGTCTTCTTTACGGACCACTACCATATTGGTGTGCTGATTGTCTTTCTGAAAGAACGTGCCGATCTGCACTCCCAGCGCACTGGAAATCTTCAATAATGTGGAAATGGGTGGTGTGACTATATTGTTTTCTATCTGCGAAAGATTCGGTTTGGACAACCCGGTGAGATCGGAAAGTTCCTGCAGCGTTAACCCCCGCTGATTCCGCAGACTGCGGACCTGGCTGCCAATATCGAGCGAAGCCAGCTCGTTTTTTACGTCCTGAACCATATCTCCAGACTCTTGCAGTGGTTTCTCTCCACTCACCTCACAGGCGAGCGCCATTCCGGGCCATCAGCAGACATAAAGAGTAGCCTTTCCTTTAAAAAAAGTACATGATTAATGTAGTCTCGCTGATCGGCTTCAACCGCATGGCAGCGGCCCGTCTGGCCAGAGTGAAGACAAGTGGCAATATTTTGCCGATAACGGTTAACCGAACCGGTGAACTTTTGCCGGCCAGCCGCAGCCTTATACGTTTTGAAGCATTATAGTTCATATTTTTCAGCCATTTACAAGCATTCAGTGCGTTCCATACAAAGTGGTCTTTTTATTGCATCTCCTGAGACGTTTCTGTTGGTGCATATCGATACACTGCCTCTGTTGCGGGGCACCGTTATATCGCCCAAAGTCTCTGCCACTGCGGCGGGATGTTCCCTACACAGTTCACCCACACAAAGGAGATTGGTATGAAACTACGATCGTATCTGAAACTGTTTGCTGCAACCGCGACCACCGCGGCCCTCTTTTTCGCAGGCTCTGCTCAAGCTCTTGAGGAGAGAAATTATCTGCTGGCCACGGCCAGTACCGGCGGCACTTATTACCCGGTGGGAGTGGCCATCTCGACACTGACCAAGGTAAAACTGCAACCGAAGCACAAAATCGGCATGTCCGCCATCAACTCGGCAGGCTCTGGAGAAAATGTCAAACTGCTGCGCGAAAATGAGGCCCAGTTTGCCATCCTCCAGGGGCTTTTCGGCTACTACGCCTGGAACGGCAAAGGTCCTCTTGCCCAGGAAGGGCCACAGAAAAAGATGCGGGCGGTGACCATGCTCTGGCAAAACGTCGAACAATTCACCGCCCTCTCCTCCAAGGTCAAGACCGGCACCATTGGTGACATGAAGCTCTTCAAAGGCGAGCGCGTCGCCCTGGGGAAGAAGAATTCCGGCACTATCGGCTCCAACACAACCCTGCTTGGCAACCTCGGCATTGATATCGAAGAGGCCTACGACCTGGTCTACGTCGGTTATGGGCCCAGCGCTGATGCCCTGCAGAACGGCCAGATAGCGGCCATGAGCACCCCGGCAGGCGTTCCCACCGGTGCCGTCACCAGAGCCCTGGCGGCCATGGGCGATAAGGCCCAGCTACTGAATTTTACCGATGAGCAGATGAAAACGGCCGACGGCGGTCTCAACCTCTGGACCAGGTATCTCATCCCCGCCGGTACCTATCCGGGTCAGGACAAAGACGTCACCACCATTGCCCAGCCCAACTTTCTCGCAGTCAGGGCCGACATCGACGAGGAGGCGGTCTACCTGATCACCAAGACCATCTATGAGAACCTCCCCTTTCTTAACGCCATCCATAAGGCGACAACAGTCATGGATGTCAACAAGGCCACAGCCGGACTGCCGATGCCCCTGCATCCCGGCGCCATCAAGTATTACAAGGAAGTCGGCCTGAGCATCCCCGACCATCTCATGCCCTAGTCTGGTCTGGTCGAAATAGCGCAGGAGCCGGCCCACAAGCCTCTCCTGCGCATTCAGGAAGCCGCAGCCGTAAGCATCGACAGTGAACGCCGGCAAGGAGCCCCACCGTGGACAACGTCGCAAAAAATCTGGTTCCACTGAAGACCATCACAGATAAAACCGTTTTTCTTCTGGGTGTTGGCGTCTCTTTCTTACATATCTATTTTAACATCATAGACATCATCCCCGGACTCTGGCAAAATGCCCTGCACTTTTCAGGATTTTCCCTTCTCTGTGTCCTGCTTTATCCCTTTCTGGGAAAGCCGGGGGAAAAGCGGTCGAGCTTTTTCATCAGCGTTGATCTCATTTTCGGGCTGCTGGCAGCGGCAGCGGCCATCTATATGATTTCCATGGAGGATGCCATCTATGAACGCGGCGTCCGTCTTTCCCTGACGGAATGGGTTGCCGGAATTATCCTCATACTCTCAGCCATTGAGTTCACCCGCAGAACAACCGGCTGGATCATCCCCGTCCTCATCATTCTCTCCCTGAGCTATGTCGGCTGGTGGGGCGGTCTGCTCAGCGGCGTTTTCAAGTTCAGCGGTCTCTCCGCCGAAACCATTCTCTTTCGCTCCATCTACGGTGACGACGGCCTCTTCGGCAACATCGCCCGTATTTCCTCATCCTTTGTCTTCATGTTCATACTTTTCGGGGCTTTTCTGCTGCGCTCCGGCGCCGGTGATTTTGTCGTCAACCTGGCCAGGGCGGTGGCCGGCAAAACCGTGGGCGGCCCGGGCCTGGTGGCGGTCTTCGCCTCGGGTCTCACCGGCACAATCTCAGGCTCCGCCGTAGCCAACACCGCTTCCACCGGTGTCATCACCATCCCCCTTATGAAAAAGGTGGGTTTCGACCCCAAATTCGCCGCCGGCGTCGAGGCTTCGGCATCCACCGGCGGTCAGCTCATGCCGCCGATCATGGGCGCGGGCGCCTTCGTCATGGCAAGCTATACCCAGATACCCTATACCACTATCGTCATGGTCTCAATCCTGCCGGCCATCCTCTACTTTGCCACGGTCGCTTTTTACGTCAGGGTCGAAGCCAAACGCGTGGGGATCGGCACCGTCGATGATCAACAGCTAAGCGCCATGGCGGTGATAAAGGAAGGCGGACTGCCTTTTCTGCTGCCGGTGACAACACTTATCGGCCTGCTGATCTACGGTTTTACACCCACATATGCAGCAGGCATCTCCATTATCGCCGTCATCGTCTCTTCCTGGCTGACACCGAACCGCATGGGTCCCCGGGCTATTCTGGAGGCGCTGGCGCTCGGTGCCAGAAACATGGTCATGACCGCTATTCTTCTGTGCAGCGTCGGCCTGATCGTCAACGTCATCGCCACGGCGGGAATAGGCAATACCTTTTCACTGATGATCACCAATTGGGCAGGCTCCAGTCTGCTCATAGCCATCGCCCTCATCGCCCTGGCCTCTCTGGTTCTGGGTATGGGGCTGCCGGTGACAGCTGCCTATATCGTCCTTGGCACCCTCAGCGCGCCGGCGCTCTACAGCCTCATCGCCGATGCCCAGCTGGCAACCCTCATCTCCCGGGGCCTGCTCTCGGAGGAGGCCAAAGCCGTCTTCATGGTGGCCGCCCCGGACAAACTCGACCTTCTCAACCAGAGCATGTCTCTGCCCCAGGCCCGCATCCTGCTGGAGTCCATTCCCCTGCCGATGCAGAGCACCATCCGTGATCTGGCTTTGAGCCCGGAGGCGGCAACCTATGCTCTGCTTTCCGCTCATCTGATCATCTTCTGGTTGTCCCAGGACTCCAATGTCACCCCACCGGTGTGTCTGACGGCCTTCACGGCGGCCGCCATTGCCAAAACCCCGCCCATGTCCACTGGCCTGCAGTCGTGGAAGATAGCCAAAGGTCTGTATGTCGTCCCGCTGCTGTTCGCCTACACCCCCCTCATAGGCGGAGGATTTCTTGAAGTGCTGGAGATTTTCATCTTCGCTCTCATCGGACTCTACGCCATCTCCGGTGCCATGCAGGGCTATCTTGAGAACACCCTCGGCATGCCTTTACGTCTGTTGACGATGCTGCTTGCCATCACCATGCTCTGGCCGGCAACCTTTTTCGTTCATCTTGCCGGAGCCCTCGGTTTCGGTGCCGTCTTTTTTTTCAACAGTAGAACGCCAGGACCCGACCGGACCGGGGACAAGCCACAATCTGCCATTTAAAAAAAACACCGCAATTCATATCTCGTGTTCCACTCTGGTATCGTGGTAGAATTGTACCGGTAGTTGTATTCACTCAAATGACAATAACGGGTATATTCCCCAAAGAGGATCTCCATGGCCAAGAAGAAATTGAAAGATCTTGTGATCAACAGGGACTGGTGCAAGGGCTGCGGCATCT
>CAKZOA010000125.1 GCA_937132035.1 uncultured Desulfobulbaceae bacterium
ATTACTTTTTAGTATGCCAGGCTGAAATTCATGGTTGGGATATAAAAGCTGCAACAGCTTAATGCTGGTAGAGCCCACAGGTTACCAGTGAACGTAGCCTATCCTGCAATCCCCAAATCTACTGCTGGTCGTCCAAAAATAGTATGTCAAGATATATTCTTCTTCGCTTGAAACTGCTGGAAAAGTATTATTGTCTCACTTTTATCAATAGAAATACAGTACATTATGGTCTAGCATCAATATATGTGCCTGCCGAAGAACAAGTTCAGATTTTAAATACCCTGAGAATTCAGATCATCTCCTGAAGAAAAAGTAGTAGTTTTAGTCATCTTTTGGAAATACCAATCCATCCACCCTGGATCTCGAACTCAACTATGCCGCTCTTTGGTATTTCCTTCATCCTTTCCAGCTCTTTATTAAATATGTTTCGGTGTCAAGCTCGATATAATTAAATACTTTGTTAAATTCTCTATCGACAATTATTATGTAATCGGTGTTATCAGTGTCTTAAAGACCCACCGACGAAAAACGGATGATATTGACATTACATAATAAAACCCAAAAACCCCAGCAACAGCCGGTAGTCTTAATCGATGTGCAACTTTAAGTAGGACTTTTTCTCAAGATGAAGGGCTGGTTACTTCCAAAGAATTCTTTAGGTGAGTTGAATCTAAGTGGCAGAGAAATCTTTAGCCCTCTGGTGGATGATCTCTATAACCCTCAGCCATTGAAAACACTTCATAAGTAACAAAATGTACCACACATATTGATTTAAGAAACATCGATATGCCTCTGAAAATGCGCTGAATTAAGCAATTGGTTAAAACTAAAACCTTCTTTTGATGCCTTGTTATTCTAAGAGACATTTAAGCTATAATTATTTTAACTTACTTGAATATTTTCTATCTCAATGCTAATTTAGATATATGATCATTGAGTTGTAAGAACAGAAATAGCTATGTACTAAGTTTTACTCATCAACCAAAGTTCAACTTAATATCCGCAACCATTAACTACCTACCATGGCCACAGACAACGGCATTCTCGAAAAAATATCAGATTCAAAACCTGTACGAGTTTTTCTTCCCCTTAAAGGGATTAAAGAAAGATACAGGCTGCAAGGTATATACCAGAAGTCTGCACCGCCCGTATTCAGTCTTATATTCAAGACAGGATCGCTTCCGGTCGAATCCATCGATACAAAAGATACCTGCATAATCAATGCTGATATGGGTGGGCCTTCCGTATCATTGGAGGCAAAGATTACTGAGATCGTCGATAGCCAGCATCTGCTCATGCGGGCGGTCAAGTCGATGAGTCATGAACAGATGCGGGAGTTTTTCCGGGTCGATGCCGTCACCAGCGTTATCGGCAGGGCCTTTCCCTCACGGGCTCAGAAGGATGGCGATCAGGGCTGGGCCATGAAAGGCGAAACCATAGATATCAGCGGCAATGGCATTCTCGCCACTTTTCCTGAAAAACCGCCGGAAAACCAGCAGATTCGACTGGAAATTATCCTGCCGTCCACCGAACACGAAGTGGTAACCGCCATGGCGAGTCCGGTGCGCATCGCTAAAACCGATGACAACCGCTATGACGTCGCCTACCAGTTCGATGACATAAACACCGAGGACAGAGACAAGATCATCGGCTACTGTCTAGAAATACAACGCAAACTTCTGCGTTTGAAGGTAAAAGTTAAGGACTTGTAGAGACGCCGTGAGTTCCGCTATCGACAACATAATTGAGTCCATCGAAGACGGTAAAAAAGCCATGATGAAGATTACCGTGCGGGGCGGTAGTCAGAGCCAGTTCGAATGTATCTACAAAAAAGAGCAGGCACCCTATTTTTCCCTGGTTTTTCCCGCCGGCACCCTGCCGGAACATATTGACGAGAGGAGCAACCACCCGGTGGCTATTCTTCGCCAACCAGCATCGCTGTTTCTCAACGCCACCGTTGTTGAATCACGCGGCGATCAAACACTCTATATGGTGGCCGCTGAGACCCTCGATCCGGCAAGCCTGCGCGAGTATTTCCGTGTCAATACCAGCACTGAGATCGTCGCCTCCTATATGACCAGTACCCAGGAGGATTCCAGACGGCGATGGACCATCTGCGGCCAAACGCAGGATCTCTCTGGATCAGGGGTACTGGGAATCTTTGACGGGGAGCCCAAGAATCGTGATAATATTCACCTGGAGGTCTTCCTGCCCCACAACAACACCACCATCAATGCTGTTGGACACATTATTCGCAAAAAGCGACTGCGTTCCGGCAAATGGCAGGTTTCCTTTCACTTCGACACCATCTCCCAGAAACATCGGGACGCCGTTATAACCTTTCTTTTAAGCGAACAGCGCAAGCAACTCAGGCAAAACGTTCGTACAGCCGATGAGCAATAAGCGGTTCTTCTAAAAACTGCTTTCATCGCCGTTGACTCCCTCCGCCTCAGAAGGTTAAGCCCCCAATCAGAGGCCATTGCTCTCACAATCAGCGACAGAATCCCACGGTAATGCGGGAGTTGATATAGTGCTCGTTTTCATGGATGCCGGATACGTCATCCTGGACTCCGACCCAGGACCGGTATAACGATAGTTAGGAACCGACTGCCGCATCGTTGGCCGGTACCGCTTTAGAGGCAATCACT
>CAKZOA010000126.1 GCA_937132035.1 uncultured Desulfobulbaceae bacterium
GTCTGCAGCCATGGATCTTGCGGCGACGGCGCCGGCGAGCTCGCGGGCTTCTGCCGATGTCGTATGCATCTTCCAGTTGCCGGCAATGAGGGGGGTTCTCGTCATGGTATTTCCTCCAGAATGGGTATTATTTACGAAGAATGTCGACGCCCGGCAGGGTCTTGCCTTCCATCAGCATCAGAAAGGCGCCGCCGCCGGTCGACATATAGGATATATTCTTCTCCTCGCCCGATTTCTTGATGGCGGCGTTGGAGTCGCCTCCACCGGTAATGGAGAGGGCCTGGGAGAGGGCCACTGCCCGACACATCGCCATTGTTCCCCGGGCGAAGACGTCCATTTCGAAGGCCCCCATCGGTCCGTTCCAGACTATGGTGCCGGCATCCTCCAGCGCTTCCTTGAAAAAAATTGTCGTTGCCGGGCCGATATCCAGGGCCATCCAGCTTTCTGGCATGTCACGGTAGGTAACGGTTTTGGTGACCGCGTCGGCTGCAAAGGAGTCGGCGGCGATAAAATCTATGGGAAAGTAGAGTTTGACGCCTTTTTCTTCGGCTGTGTCGATGAACTTTTTGGCATTGTCCAGCAGGTCGTCTTCGGTTTTTGAGCCGCCCATGTCGACGCCCATGCTTTTGAGAAAGGTGTTGGCCATGGCACCGCCGATGATCATGCGGTCGACCTTGTCGAGCATGTTTTCAAGGGCGCCAAGCTTGGAGGAAACCTTGGCACCGCCGACCAGGGCGATAAGCGGGCGAATGGGTGATTCCATAGACTTCCGGTAATACTCCATTTCCGTTTCCAACTGCATGCCGGCACCCTTTTCTTCAAGGAGTTCGGCAACACCGACCACCGAGGCGTGGGCCCTGTGGGAAACGGCGAAGGCGTCGTTGATATAGACATCTGCCAGGCGGGCGAGCTCTCTGGCGAACTCGGCGTCGTTGTCGGTTTCTCCCTTATGAAAGCGAAGATTTTCAAGAAGAATGACCTCGCCTTCTTTCATCGAGGCGACCATGTCTTCAACCTCGTTGCCGATGCAGTCGGGGGCGAGACGCACCTCGTCTTCAAGCAGGGATCCGAGGTGGCTGGCGATGGGGCCGAGACTGTATTTTTCGTTGACTTCGCCTTTCGGTCTGCCCATATGCGAGCAGAGAACAACCTTTCCACCCTGGTCGCGAATATAGCAGATGGTGGGCAGAGCCGTGCGTATGCGTATGTCGTCGCTGATATCACCCTTATCGTCCATGGGGACGTTGAAATCGACACGCACCAGGACTCTTTTCCCTTTGATATCGATATCCTTGACAGTAATCATTGCTGTGAACCCCCTTGTGTGCTGTGGATTGGCTCATTGAGCCTTCGTCTGAGAATAACGCCGTTGTCCGGCGGTTGCTGATAATATCCCCTACGCACGCCACCTGCTTCTGTAAAGCCGTACCTGTTATAAAAGCTGCGCGCCTGCTCATTCTTTTGCCGTACTTCGAGAAAGATCTCCCGGCAGCCAGCACGGCTGCAGAGGGCAAAGAGTTCTCCAAGAAGTGCAGCTCCTACTCCCCGCCGTCGGTGGTGAGGCAATACGGTTATTTTGAGCAGCTCGCATTCGGGAGCGATAAGGCGGGCGCAGCACCAGCCTATTATCGTTGCGGCGTTGCGGGCCGTCAGTTGTATTCCAGAGGGCTGCCGCAGTTCAGACTCGATCTGCGACCGCGGCCAGAAAGACGGGGCGCTTTTTTCCAGAAGAACGATTTCGGCGGCATCTTCCCGGCCGGCACGGGTGATTTCCAGGATCAAACCATCGAATCGGCGACTTTCACGGTCAGATCACCCAGCATACTGGTGTAACTCCCCAGTTCGTTGTCATACCAGCCGTATATCACCGCCTGGGTCACCGGTACCTGCAGAATGGGGTCTTCGTCTTTGGAGAGTTTGCTGACCGCCTGAGTCTTGCGGAGGTTGACCTTGATTGTCGCCGTTCGCGTATGTGTTTCCGTCCCCTCTATGACGGCGGCCGCTTCCGGTATGCCAATGATATCGCAGCTGACGTTCTGGTTTTTGCTGAACTGCAGATATTTACTGCTCTGGGCATACTCTTCGTAGATGCCATTGATGGTCGCTCTGTTATAGGGCGAGTCAAGATCGTCCTGGAGGTTGAGCACCAGGACAATGAGAGAGCCTGTGGAAGTGGGTATACGCACCGATTCGGCGATAAAGCCGATATTCTTCATTTCCGGGATGACCAGGGCCAGCGCCTTGGCGGCGCCGGTGGTGGTGAGGATGATGTTGTTGAGTATGGAGCGGTTTTTCCTGAGATCGGAGGTACCGGATTTCGGCAGACGGTCGAGAACCTGCTGGCTGCCGGTGGCCGCATGGACCGTAACCATCGAAGCGCTGAGGAAATTATCCGCACCGATGGACTCCATCAGCGGTTTCATCATATAGGAGAGACAGGTGGTGGTACAGGAGGCCGCCGAAATGATAGAATGCTTTGCCGGAGAGTAGTCCTCATCGTTAATTCCCATGATGGCGGTGAGGGCATCCTCCGGCATATCCAGGCCCTTGGCCTCGATTTTAAAAGGTGCCGACAACAGCACTTTTTCAGCACCCGCGTGCATGTGGCCGCGAAGCGATCCTTTGGCGTCATCGCCGTCGGCCGTGGGGTCCTTGAATACACCGGTGGTATCGACGACCAGCTGCGCATTATGGTCTCTCCAGGCTATCTGGTTGGGATTTCTGCTGGTACGCAGGATTGTGACCGGAACGCCGTTGACAACCATGGTGCCCTTGTCGTTGTCCAGTTCCTGGATGGCGCGCTCTGCCTTGTGACCGTGCAGGTAGGTCGAAAGACGCCCGTAGGTGGAGTCTCGTTCGATGGCTGCGGCAAGATCGTTGAGATCGGTTCCGACTTCTCTGCCAATATTGACGACGAGTGCGGGAAAGTGTTTTCTGGAAACATGGTGCCACAGCGACAATTTGCCGATCCGGCCTAATCCATTTATACCTAAATTCATAGCAATGCCTCTCATTTATGGGTAACATACAGCCTGGCATCTCTGCCCTTTCCGGCAACGGCAGGCAGAGAGGAGTGCTGAATATGAAGTGTGGGGTTGAATCATCCTGAATTCTAGCACCGGTGTAGAGCGAACGCAACCCTTATAAAAAAAGATTGCGGCAGAATAGTGTATACATTTCAGTCAGGTGAGAATGAATTTTAAAAATGAACTCATACCGGCAACATTAGTGAAACGCTACAAACGCTTCCTCGCCGATGTGATTTTCGACTCAGGTGAACGGGCCACCGTTTACTGTCCCAATACCGGCTCGATGAAGAGTTGCTCGCAGACGGGGAGCCGGGTATATCTTTCCCGTTCGGAGAGGCCCGGCCGGAAATATCCGATGACGCTGGAAATCGTTGAAAGCGACGGAACCTGGGTAGGAGTAAATACCGGACTGACCAACGCCATAGTGGCTGAAGCCATTGAGGCGGGGATGGTCGTTGAAATCGGTGACGTCGAGATTCTGCACAGAGAAGTAAAGGTTTCTCAAAGCTCGCGCCTGGATCTGCTGGTCGAAGGCCCGAGAGGAAAAACCTATATCGAAGTGAAGAACTGTACGTTGGTCGAAGACGGTGTCGCCATGTTCCCCGATGCCGTCACTACCAGGGGAACGAAGCATCTCCTGGAGCTGGTCGAGTTGCGCCGGCAGGGTCACAGGGCCCTGATTTTCTATCTGGTTCAACGTGAAGATGGCCATCTTTTCAGGCCGGCGGCATTAATTGATCCTCGGTATGCCGAGACGCTGCGTAAGGTGGTTCGCGAAGGCGTGGAAATGCTCGCCTATGCTGCCACAATCAGTCCTGCCGGGATATGGCTTGCCTCCTCCCTGCCCTGTGAACTCGATTAAAGGGGCGAGTGATTCTCTGCTCCTTTCGCGAGTTGAGAGGGGCTGCCCGTCGAGGATAGCTGAGATTGGCAGTACTTGGGGTAGGGGGAATCACAGAAACGCCGAAGGATGAAAAAGAGCACGCCCATTTTCATCTCTCTGTACAAACTATCACATTTGCACTTCCCTAAAAAAGATGACAACAGATTGATAACGCGGAAAAACGGTTTGATTGCCGTCCATGTATCATGAAATGTCCGGGCTAAGCTCACTATGCGTTATGCGGCCGCCCATCATCGTCAGGACCGCCTTGCCCTGCAGTTGCCAGTCGAGAAAGGGGGAGTTCGCAGATTTGGAAAGGATTCCATCCCTGGTAAAGCGATAGCATTTTTCCGGGTCGATGACGGTAATGTCCGCAGGGCTGCCAACCTTGAGCGATCCGCCGGCAACGCCGAGAATGGCCGCCGGAGTGGAGGAAAGCAGTTTAACCATCATCTCAGCGGTTATAGTTCCCTGACGCACCAGTTCAAGGGTCAGGGGCAGCGCCGTCTGCAGGCCTATGATGCCGTTTGCCGCCAGGCTGAACTCCACCTCTTTTTCCAGATCGCTGTGAGGCGCGTGATCGGTGGCAATGGCATCGAGAGTGCCGTCAGCCAATGCCTCTTTTATGGCCTCTCTGTCGACGGTGCCGCGCAGAGGAGGATTCATCTTGGCGTTGCTGTTATAGCCGAGCACTGCCTCATCGGTAAGCGAGAAGTAGTGCGGGGCCGTCTCGGCGGTGACGCCGACACCTCTTTTTTTTGCCTCGCGGATAAGGTTTAGGGAGGCGGCGGTACTGACATGGGCGATGTGAACGGCAACGCCGGTCAATTCGGCCAGGGCGATTTCGCGAAAGACCATTATGGCTTCGGCCGCTGCCGGAATGCCTTTCAGGCCGAGAAGGGTGGAGGTTTCGCCTTCGTTCATACAGCCATTTCTGCTCAGTGAGCTTTCTTCCGAATGGGAAATAACCCTCATGTCGTAGCTGGCTGAATACTCCAGGGCCCTTCGCATCAGTTGGCTGTCGAGTACAGGCAGGCCGTCGTCGCTCAAGGCTACGGCCCCGGCTTCCTTCATTTCCCCGTAGTCGGCCAGGGCTTTTCCTTCGCTGCGGGCACTTATGGAGCCGACCGGATAGACGCGGGCCCGGCAGCCCCGGGCGAGTTCAAGTATATGCCGGGTTACCGAGGCGCAGTCGTTGACCGGTGCGGTGTTGGGCATGCAGGCAACTGCCGTGAATCCACCGGCTGCGGCTGCGGCGGTACCCGAAGCTATGGTCTCCTTGTATTCCGCGCCTGGTTCCCGCAGATGCACGTGCATATCGATGAGGCCGGGTGTGATCCATTTTCCCCCAAGATCATAGCGCAGGGCGTCGGTCGGAGCGTCGCCGTCGGCGGAGAGTATTTTTCCGTCTGCAACCCGTATTTCATCGCGGTGAGGCGTGTCAGTATTGGCAGGATCTATGATCCGGCCGTTATAAAAAATAACCGTCTTCATGTCATTTGCCGTCAGTGCTGTTTTTTTCTCCGCCTAAAATCAGGTAAAGCAGGGCCATGCGGACAGCTACTCCGTTTGTTACCTGATCTAAAATGACCGATTGCGGACCATCAGCCACGTCAGGGTTCATTTCAACACCACGATTGATGGGGCCGGGATGCATGATGAGAGTGTCCTTTCTGGCATTTTCCAGCAATTTTCGGTTGATGCCGAAAAAAACCGCGTATTCGCGCAGGGAGGGTATGAGCGGATCATTCTGGCGTTCACGCTGTATTCTCAAGGCCATGACCACATCGGCATCTTCTACGGCTTCTTTGGTCGTCCTGCAGACCGTGGCTCCGAGTTTGTCGATTCCCGGTGGTATGAAGGTGGCGGGACCGGCTACATGAACGGTCGCTCCCAGCTTGGTGAAGCCAAGGATGTCTGATCTGGCGACCCTGCTGTGGGCGATGTCGCCGATGATGGCGATTTTCAACCCCTGTATTTTCCCCTTGTGCTCAAGGACCGTCAGCATGTCGAGCAGGCCCTGGCTCGGGTGTTGGTGGGTGCCATCTCCGGCATTAATGATGGAGGCGTCGATGTGTTTGGTCAGCAGGTGGGGTGAACCGGAGTAGGCGTGGCGCATGACCACGATATCGGGATTCATGGCCTGCAGGTTTCTCGCAGTGTCAATGAGCGTCTCGCCCTTGGTGGCGGAACTGGTGGAGGCCGAGATATTGAAAGTGTCGGCGCTCATACGTTTGGCGGCAATCTCGAAGGAGAGCCGGGTGCGGGTCGACGGCTCGAAAAAGAGGTTGATGATGGTCTTGCCGCGGAGGATCGGGACTTTCTTAATTGTGCGGTTCGATATTTCCTTGAAGCTCCCGGCGGTTTGGAGGATATGGTAGATATCAGCTTCAGAAAACTGGTCGATGCCGAGAATGTGTCTGTGTCTGAAAGCGTATTCAGTATCCAATGGATTCCCTCTTGGAATTCATCGCTGCGGTTAATGAATTATGTCGCCGAGACGGCTCCAGCGCACCGAGGAAAGTCTGTCGAAAGAAAGCAGGGGGGTTTGGATATCCCATGACCAATAAATGATGAATGCCTTGCCAAGTATGTCCTTCTGGTCGACAAACCCCCAGAACCTGCTGTCATGGCTGTTGTCCCGGTTGTCGCCCATGACAAAGACCTTGCCGTCGGGGATCTCTATGGGAAAGAGATTGTCCCGGGGACTGCCGCTCATAATGGCACTTGAGGTATAGTGAGCGCGTGGGTCTTCTATGGGTGTGTTGTTAATGTAAACCTTCTTGTTGCGGATAGCCAGAGTGTCGCCCGGTATGGCGATAACCCTTTTGATATAGTCAACCGATCGGTCCTTCGGATATTTGAAGACGATGACGTCCTGTCGGTCGGGCGATTTGATGGGAATGAGGGTGGTGCCGCTGAATGGTATCTTAATGCCGTAGATGAACTTGCTGACCAGCAGATGGTCCCCTATCTGCAATGTGGGAAGCATGGATCCCGAGGGTATCTTGAAGGCCTGGACAACGAAAGTGCGGATGAAAAGTGCCAGCAGTATGGCTATGGCAAAGGCCTCTGCATATTCCCGGAAGACCGATTTCTTAGTGTGCTTCTTGCTCAAAGTATGCTCCAGACTGTACCTGCGTGTGCAGGATTCGAGGGGTGAATTTTCGACAAAGCTACAGTATTAGTCAGTGAATTACAAGTCAGATGTCACACTGAAAACATAAAAGAAGATAGATTTCAGGGGGATTCATGCAAAAAAGCAATTGATACAATATGCAGAGGGAGGCAGTGGTGTTTTTGCTACATATGGTATTAAAATGCAAAATTGCGGTACAATTCTTTTAATAAACCCCTGTTTAAAATAGAAAAAATGTTAAAAAATTTGTACTGTTTTCTTGACAAATGCCAATTTTTATGTCCTAAATAGAGATCACATTGGAATTATTTTAAGTAAAGTGGGTGTGTTGTCATTGAACCCAAACCATCAATAGATTTTTTTATGAGTGCATACACATCATGAACTTGCCGTTTGTCTCCAGAGAACAATTAGTTGTTGGGGTTGATATTGGCTCTCATTCCGTAAAGATATGCGAGTTGAAAAAAACGGATAAAGGATACCAGATAGTAGCCCTGGGTAGCGCGGTACTCCCTGAAGGAGCGGTGGACGACGGCACCCTGGTTGAACCGGAAGCCGTTGGCGAGGTGATCGCCGGATTGTTCAAGAACCTGAAGGTCAAAAATAAAAAAGTCGGTTTTTCCATATCCGGGTATTCCGTTATCGTCAAGAAAGTTAATTTGGCGGTGATGGGTGAGAAGGAACTCGAAGATTACATAATGCAGGAAGCCGAGCAGTATATTCCTTTTGACATCAGTGACGTGTATCTCGATTTTCAGGATTTGAAGACCAACACCGAGAAAAATGATCGGACCGATGTTATGCTGGTGGCCGCCAAAAAAGAGATCGTCGACGACTATCTTGAGATGCTCAAAAGCATCAATCTCCAACCCGCCATCGTCGATGTCGACGGCTTCGCATTGGAAAACACCTATGAGACCGTCTACGAGAAATCGGAGAATGTCGCCCTAGTCGATATCGGCGCCTCGAAGATGAATATCAATATTCTTTCTGAAGGTATATCCGTCGTCGCCCGGGATATCGTTGTTGGCAGCAGACAGCTGACCGAGCAGATCCAGGGGGCTTTCGATCTTGAGTACGAAGAAGCCGAAGCCCTGAAACTGGGACAGACGCCGGCGGAGGACAGGCAGGAGGAGATGGAGGATATCTTTTCCTCCACCTGCACCCAGTGGGTGCTGGAAATCAAGAAGGCAATTGATTTATACCATTCCAACAATCCCGATAAGCCGCTTACCCGCCTGGTGCTCAGCGGCGGCGGCTGCAAGGTGGTGGGACTCTCGGATTTTCTTGAGAGCGAAACGTCGATTCCGGTGGAGATTTTCAATCCATTCAGCAACATGAATTATAATAAGAAAAAGATAGACGCTGGATATATTGAAAGGATTGGGCCGGAAATGGCAATAGCCTCGGGAATAGCTATCCGTCCGACTGTCATCTAACAAAGGTTGTATATCAGAACCCGGTAGAAAATTATGTTACGTATCAATCTGCTTCCCATACGACAGCTCAAAAAACGAGCTAAAGCGCGCAACCAGATAATCGGTTACAGCATGGTTTTCCTGGCGGTTCTTTTTGCTCTGGGGTTTGTAAGTTTGCTGCAGCTCAGTAAGGTAGAAACAGTCGAGGCGTCCATTGCCGAACTGCAGCGGGAAGAAAAGCGTCTGGAACCTATCATCCGTGAGGTCGATGCCCTTGAGCAACAGAAGCAAGAGCTGGAGCGAAGGATTGACGTCATTAAAAAGCTCCGTCGCGAGTCCTCTCTGACCGTTCGTGTCATGGATGAAGTGGCCAGGATTATTGACAACGATCGGATGTGGCTGCAGTCTTTCAGCCAGCAGGGCGGCTCGTTGCAGCTCAACGGTATAGCCTTGGATAATCAGACGATAGCCCAGTTCATGGAAGAGTTGAAGACCTCGGAATATGTCAATGCTGTTAACCTCAACAGCTCGACATTGAGCAGGGTTTCGAACAGGGACTTCAAGAGCTTCTCTCTTTCCGCGGGGGTAGGATTTCCAGCGGAACAGAAGGAAGAAAAAACAGCGCAACAGTAATCTCACGATAGCGAAACGACATGAATAAATTTTCAGCTGCTTTCAATGAATTCCTGGATAACAGATATCTTCCTCTGGAGCCGAAGTTTAAAGTTATGCTGGCTGTTGGGCTTTTGCTCCTGCCGATTGTAATTTTCTATTTTGTCTTCCTCAGTCCCAACCTTGAGGATCTGGAGAGATTGGATAAACAAAAGGTATCTCTTGAGCAAAAGCTGCAGCGAGTGAAAAAGAAGGCGGCAAATCGTGAAAGACTGCGTCGGGAGGTCGAGGAAACCCGCCTTGTCTTTGAAGAGGTGGCAGAGCTTCTCCCCAGTGAGAAGGAGATTCCTCAGCTGCTCAAGGATATCTCGGCTCTTGGCAGAAATGCCGGACTTGACTTTCTCGCCTTTAAACCAGGACAGGATACGCCTAAGGACTTTTATGCCGAAATACCGGTAAACATCAATGTCAAGGGCCCGTATCACAATCTGGGATTTTTCCTGGACCAGGTGAGTAAATTGGAGCGAATTGTCACCGTCAATAACATTAACATGGGCAGTCCTGCCATGGATTCCGGTGAAATGCTGTTGGCCTCCAGCGCCAATCTGAAGACGTATCGATTCACTAACAAACCGCTTCCACAACCTAAAAAGAAGTAAGTAGGGTCTACGCAAATGATTGCCCAGTACCGATACCGATACACGCCAGACAGACTGATCGCTCTTATTCTTGTACTGATATGTTTCACCCTGACGGAAGGGTCTGCCAAAGCGGCGGTGGATACACAGGAGGGAGGATCCGCGAGCGGAACGGATGTCAATCTCACTTTTGAAATCACCGAGCGGGATTACGAATATCAGATAGAGAGCCGACCCGACCCGTTTGTTCCGTTCTACAGTGGCGAAACTACAGCGGCCCAGGAACTTGACCCAAATGAAATAGTTGAGGTCAGGCAGGAGCTTACGGGCATGCAGCTTTTTGAGCCAGGCCAATTGTCGCTGGTAGCGCTGATGAAGGTGAAGGATGACTACATGGCGATGGTCGAGGATTTTAAAGGACAGGGCTATCTTATTGAGGAGGGTACCAAGATCGGCAGAAGAGGTATTGTCAAGGAAATCTCTCCAAACAAGGTAGTCATAGAAGAAACTGCGGTAACCCGTGCGGGAAGAGAACTGAAAAGTGAAATCACCATGGCATTAAGGAAAGAGGGAGAAGAGTAACAATGTACACGAGGCGTATTACAACCCATCTGGCCATTTTTTCCGCAGTCTGCTTAATTTGGGTCCTTACCGCTACACCGGGCGGGGCAGCTGATGAGCAGTCACAGGAAGACTCCGCAATTATTTTGCAGGACGTCACAACCAAGGTAGAGGATGATTCTCTCACCGTGACCTTCGAGGTGGATTCTGCTCCTGCGTACACATCTCGCGAACTCTATGATCCCTATCGGCTGGTGATCGATATCGCCAATCTCAAACTGGCAGAGGAGCTCGACTTTAATCAGCTCATGAAGGAAAACCGATTCGCCACTCTTGAGACCACGGTTGTTAAGGGACTGAAGCCGGAGATTAGCCGGTTTATCTTCACCTTGAAAGACGACTTCCGGCAGAAAGTTGAGCGGCAGGGTTCAAATCTTGTTGTCAGCATTTTGCCAGCACCGAAGGAGGCAATGTCGGAAAAGAAAGCTGAAGAGCAGCAGAAAATCAGTGCTAAGGAAGTCGCGGGCGCAGATAAGACAGATGACACCGATGCCGGTAAAAAGATCCGGGAGCTTATAGAATCTGCGCCGGTGACGGACCTCAATTCTGAGGGAGACAAACCAAAAGCCTCTCAGGAAGAGCTGGCGGACAGCTTCGATTTCACCGGCTATAAGAGGGAGAGGATCAGCATTGATTTTTACAAGATGGATCTGCACAATGTCTTCCGCCTGTTCAGGCAGGTCAGCGGACTCAACCTCATTGTTGCTGAAGGCGTCTCCGGGACCCTGACCCTTGCGCTCAAGGATGTGCCCTGGGATTTCGCTTTGGATATTATTCTCAATCTGGCCGAACTTGAAAAAGAAGAGCGGTTCAATACTATTATCGTCTATCCCAAGGGCAAGGAGTTCGATTGGCCTAAGCGTGCCGCCGATAACCTCAGCTTCGAGGCCAATCTGGAAGTGGTCGAGCAGGAGGCCCTGATTATAGAACAATCAGCCAATCAGCCAAAGGAAATTATTGAAGCCAAGGAGCTGATACGAAAAGCGAGAAAGGCTGAGCGCAACGATGACTACGAAGATTCCGTCTCGCTTTATGAGGATGCTGCTGAACTCTGGCCGACAAACGCCAAGCTCGCCAGTAAACTTGCAGCTCTCTACCTCGTCCGCCTGGGTATGAATGCCAAGGCTGTCTACTACGCCGAAAAAAGTCTGGAGATCAATCCCGACAACTATAACGCCGCGCTGTACGCTGCCATAGGCAATGCCAACATGAACAAAGTAGGCGAAGCCCTGGAGTATTTTAGCCGCAGCATCAGCGGCGATCCTCCGAAGAAGGAGGCGCTCGCCAGTTATGCGGCTTTTTCCGAGAGCAACGATCGCCTTTCCGCGGCCTTGAAGCTGTATGATAAATATCATGAAATATATGGAGAAACAGTCAATACCATGGTCGCCAAGGCCCGTATCTTCGACAAGCTCGGCATGCAGGAAAAAGCTACAGAACAGTACAGAACGGTACTGGCATCGGGGTATCCCTTGCAGGTTGGATTAAGAGAGTATATTCAAAGTCGGCTTTCAGAAGCAAGGTAGTGAAATCAGCTGCTTCATTGAATTGTGACAAAATGAATACTGTTAACAATTTACGTTTAAGAGGTCTTTCATGAAGTATATCAAGTCATTTTTTCAGGTCAGCGGATTTCTGCTGCTCATTCTCCTTCTGTCTTCCTGTGGAGAGAAGAAGGAACAGGCTGATGAACAAGCCATGACCGAGCCAGCCGCCAAGGAAACAGTTGCACAGAAGGATGAGAAACCTGTTTTGCCAATGCAGTACCAGAGACCCGCCT
>CAKZOA010000127.1 GCA_937132035.1 uncultured Desulfobulbaceae bacterium
CGTGGTCGACGCCTGTGAGGAGGAGTAGAACTTCAAGTTCCTCTACGAGCTCGACATGCCTATCAAGGAGCGCATCGAACTGATCGCCAAAGAGGTCTACGGAGCCGACGGCGTCGATTACTCCAACGAGGCCAACCGCGCCATCGACCGTATCCAGAAAGATCCCGAACTCTCGAAAATGGGCATGTGCATGGTCAAGACCCACCTGTCGCTCTCCGATAACCCGGCACTCAAAGGCGTGCCGAAGGGCTGGCGTCTGACCATCCGCGAGGTACTCACTTACGGCGGCGCCGGTTTTATCGTCCCCGTTGCCGGAACCATCAGTCTCATGCCCGGTACCGGATCGAATCCTGCCTTCAAGCGGGTCGACGTTGATGTAGAAACAGGCAAAGTAGAAGGCGTTTTCTAGATCACCTTCAGACATCCATACTGATAGAAAGACAACGCCCCGGATCCGCAAAGGACCGGGGCGTTGTCGTGGTGACTGCTGTAGGGGAGGAAAACCGGATTAGGACAAAACCCTACCTGATTACCCCTGAAACTCACAGCCTATCCAATTATGGGAAGACAGGGGTGCTCTCTTCACGGGCGTCTGCAACCTGGACGGCTGCAGTCGAGCCCGCTGGGATGGATTCAAAAGAGTATCCCTGTCTCAGAGCAAGTTGCTGAGAATAAAGGGTTATCAAAAAACCCTATATCTCGATGCGAGTTCCTCCGCCAACGGAATCATTATCTCGCGCATGGAGGGCTCCGCCGTCTTATGAGTTCTCAATGTAAAAATATGTTTCCATTCCTCAAGGTTGCAATACACTATTATTTCGGTTTTGCACGAATTGGGAAGGACTGTCCGTGCGGCCTGCGGCGTTGAGGTTTCCAGCAGTTTGAGGTAAATGGCCTCCGTTTCCTCCATTGCCTTTTTCCAGAGATCGTATTCGGCGCTGCCTTCTTCATAGAACATAGGCTTTATGAAGGTTACCTGGTTGTCGAACTTGTCCTGGCTGTAGCGGCAGTAACGCTGACTCTCCTGGAGATACGAACAGGGTCGATGGCGGACGATTTCATGGGTCACCGCCCTGTTGACATACAAGGTGACGCCGACGAAGCGGTGGCGAAGCAGTAGCCTATCCGGCAGAGCTTCGACTGCGGTCAGGGGCATTTTTTCTACCTCAAGGCTGCCACGCCTCTCACCATCGGATGTTTTCCAGATACCTTCGAAGAGATACGGGTGTCTGTCAGCGAGAAAACCGACGGTTTCAGTGACGACGGTATTGTCGGGAAAACGTTGATATATTTCCCGAAACCCCCGGATAGATGCGGTGAGCAGCAGACCGCCGTCGTATTCGTCGACAACGAAATATTTCGGCTGGCAGGCAAGAAAAGCATCGATCTCGCTCCTGGAGCATTTCACTTTCAGGGTTACCACTGCCATTTCGAGAACGGAATTATGTCCATGGCCAGCTACTTTCCTGACAAAGGGCATGGCTGAATCTTCGCTTATCAGCTCCTCGCTTTTATAACAGATACGGCCGCAGGCTTCCAGGCGTACAACCAGCGATTTTTGATCGAGATCGTCTTGTATTTCGAAGGAGGGTTCAAGTATTTTCATGTCTCTTCACCTGGCCAGAAGGGTGACATCTTACGCAGCGACTCAATTATCTCCGGTATCTTGCCAACGACAAAATCCACTTCCTCTTCCGTATTGTAGACACTCAGCGAAAAGCGGATTGAGCCGTGAGCCGCCGTAAATGGTACCCCCATCGCCCGCAGCACATGCGAGGGCTCAAGCGAGCCCGAGGTGCAGGCAGAGCCGGACGAGGCGCAGATATTGTGTCGATTCATGTGCAGGAGGATGGATTCTCCTTCCACGTACTCAAAGCTGATATTGGCGGTATTGGGGAGTCTCTCGGTCGTGTGACCGTTGAGCATGGACCGGGGAACGTTGGACAGCAGTCCGTGCTCGAGCTTGTCGCGCAGGGCCTTGACCCGGGTATTCTCCTCTTCGAGTTTCTCGGCGGCAAGTTCACAGGCACGTCCAAGACCGACAATCGAGGCAACATTTTCGGTACCGCCACGGCGGCCTTTTTCCTGATGACCGCCGGCCAGAAAAGGGACAAAGGGAGTACCGCGGCGAATATACAAGACCCCCACCCCCTTGGGAGCATGCAGTTTATGCCCGGACAAAGAGAGAAAATCAATGGCCGACTCTTTGAGATTTATGGGAATCTTGCCCACGGCCTGGACCGCATCGGTATGGAAGAGTACCCCCCTCTCCTTGGCCAGTCTCGCCATTTCCTCCACCGGAAAAATGACGCCGGTCTCGTTGTTGGCCCACATGATGCTGACGATGGCGGTATCCTCCGTGAGCGCTTTGGCATACTCGTCCATGTCTATCATTCCATCGGCGTCGACCTTCAGCCTGGTTACCCGGTGCTTGTGACCTGTCAAAGCCTCCAGATTCTCGCAGAGGGTCTTGATGGCCGGATGTTCTACCCTGGTGGTTATTATATGTCTTTTGTCAGCTGACACCTGCAGGGCGGACAACACGGCGGTGGAATCGCTTTCGGTGCCGCAGCTGGTGAAAATGATTTCTTCGGGATCGGCCCCCACAAGCCGGGCGACCTGCTCCCGGGCTGTTTTCAGGCCTTCAGCCACCTGGCCGCCAAAAACATGCATACTCGATGGATTACCATAATAGTCGGTGAGATAGGGCATCATCACCTCGACTACCTCGGGGGCAACCTTGGTGGTTGCATTGTTGTCCATATATATTTCATCGCCTGGAAATGTCTTCATTACTTTGCTTCCTCCACTATCAAGGTATCCAGGACCAGTTCCCGCAGTTTCTTTTCAACAACCTCTTTGATGGTGGTCTGGGATTTGGCACAGCTGGTACAGGCACCCCTCAGGGAAACGAGCACAAAATCTCCATCGACATCGATCAGTTCGATGTCGCCGCCATCCTGACGCAGACCCGGCTTTATTTCTCGATCCAGCACTTCTTCGATCTTTTTGATTTTCTGCAGGGTGGTCATCCGTTCCGGCTTTTTATCGGCCCTCTTCAATTCCGCCAAGTCGGCTACATTTTCATTGAGCAGCTCTCGCAGTTTGCCTTCGCACTTACCGCAGCCACCGCCGGCTTTGGTAAAATTGGTGATTTCCTCCACTGATCTGAGCTTGGACTCTTTGATCGCCCTGACAACTTCGAGGTCCGTCACACCGAAACATTCACAGACAATCTCTCCTTCTGCCATGGGCAATATCATGCCGCGGTAGTCGGCAATGGCCGCCTCCAGGGCCTCCCGCCCCATCACCGAGCAGTGCATTTTTTCCTTGGGAAGACCGCCGAGAAAATCAGCTATATCCTCATTGGTGATTTTCTCGGCCTCGGATACCTTCTTGTCCTTAATCATCTCGGTCAGAGCAGAGGAAGAAGCAATGGCGCTTGCGCAGCCGAAGGTCTTGAATTTGGCATCGACGATGGTGTCATTATCATCGACCTTGATGGTCAGCTTAAGCGCATCGCCACAGGCCAGTGAACCGACATCGCCTACACCACTGGGATTGTCGACTTCACCGACATTTCTGGGGTTGAGGAAATGTTCCTGAACCTTATCTGTATATTCCCACATATATCGCTCCTGAATGAAATAAAATGTATGATAGGTAACACTTGATGAAAATAATACCACCACCTCAAAAATCAACGTATATTATTGCGGCACCAGCCAGAGCCTAGCGGCATACTGCCGACAGAAGTGCCCTCTGGTCATTACCCTCCGGGCAAACTCAAATAACCCCGACCTCTTCCAGCATATTCCGTGCTGCCCGGACCAGCCCCCTGGTGCCGTCGGGTGTCCGTGACTCGACGTAGAACCGAACCTTCGGTTCCGTGCCTGACGGACGGATCATCAACCAGGAACCGTCCTCAAAGATCATTTTTCTGCCGTCAATATCTATTACCTCGTCTATCACCTGCATTTTCCCATCCACATCAACCACACTGCCGACGCTGTACTTTTTCAGACCGTCCAGCGCTGTGATAAGCTCTTGCCCTTTCAGAAAAACCTCAAGCCCATCTCTCTCGGGATAGAAATAGCCGAATTCTTCTTCTATTTCGTCAAGATATGTCCCCAGATTTTTTCCTGTTGTCACGATCATATCGAGGGCCAGCAGCAAACCGATATAGCCATCCTTTTCCGGAGTGTGGCCGATTATGGAAATGCCGTCGGATTCCTCAAAGCAGACCAGCGCCGTGTTGATAACCGGTTTGAATTCTTTGAATCCCACCTTTGGTTCGTATACCTCTTCACCGAGTTTGGCGGCAATTGAATTGACGAAATTGGAGGTCGCCACGGTTTTGGCGACCAGCCCCTTTTTCCCCTTACATTCATGAAGAAAATGATAGGCCATGGCCCCGAACTGGTTCATGCTGATCTCGACTTCGCCATCGGTGAAACGGATGCGGTCTCCGTCCGGGTCTATGATCGCCCCGAGCTTCAGTTTTTCAGGTCGTTGTTCAAGAGCGCTTACCACCTGGCGCATATTGGCGCTCGAGGGTTCTGGAGCCACCCCTCCAAACGTCACGTCCTTTTCCTTACGCAGATGAACCAGTCGCGAAGAAGCACTCATATCAAAGAGGGGCGCGACATGCAGCCGGCTCGCTCCATGCACGGAATCAATGACAACGGCAATATCATCATCGGATGAAAAACGTTCGATGATATGATCGTACTGTAGACCATGTATCGGAGAATTATCGCGAACGTGTTTCTTCCACAGAGCCAGGCTGTCAATATGTTCGACCATATTCTCCAATGGGGTTTCGATAATCTCACGGGCGGAAAACGCTTGAGGTGTGCGGTTTTCATCAACGAGACGACGTGCCCTGTCTGTGATAAAGGCGGTTATCTCCGATGCGGCCGGTCCGGCATCGGCAGCATTGAATTTCAACCCGCCATATTCAAGAGGATTGTGGGACGGCGTAAAATTAATAGAGAAAGCGGCTCCAAGCTGGAGGACGGTTGCGGACAATACGCCGGTGGTGGTTTCACCGGCATACATAACTCGTATGCCCTGTCGATGGAGAACCCAGGAAGCAACCTTGGCAAAAATTTCACCGCCAAAACGATTGTCAAAACCGACAACGCAGCCTCGTTTTTTTGCTTCATCGACATCGGCAACCCCCAATGCAGAGGCAAGGTCCGCTCTCTTCCCGAGGTCGTGGTACATTTCGACGATAGCCTGTGTCACCTGAGCTACGGAAGTGCAAAACAGATCCTTGCCGAGAATGCCGCGCCAGCCGGAAGTGCCGAAAGTAATACGGGTGCGGGGAGGACCGTTGTTACAAATCATCTCCTCGTAGACCTTGCCATAGAGCTTATCCACGTAGCCCTGCCAGTCGATGCCGGAGGCTTCTTTTTCGCGGACAAGTTCGGCGATCATGCCCAGATAGTCACATGATGAAGGATCAACGCTTGCCAGTAATCGATCTATTCGTTCTTTCAGCCCTTCCGTTGGAGACATTGTCACCTCGCTGCTTCTGCTTGATCTGTTCAAAGCCCCGTATTGAGGCTGCGATGCCGCTCGTCTCCTTTTTTTCTGTCACCGATGAAGAGACGTGGCAGCAGGCCCTTCAACTGAAAACTCAGTTTAGAGGCTTGGCCTCCTCGACGAGCATAATGGGAATATCGTCTTTTATCTCGTATTTCAATTTGCATTCCTCACACACCAGACCATCACCGGATTCGGTCAAGGTCACGGGGTTTTTGCACTTCGGACATACCAGGATGTCGAGCAGGTCTTTGTTAATCATACTGTTTTACCTTTTTTGTATATGTTGGTGGTATTTGGCATCATATTTTTCTCCGGCAACGTTCGATGGCGAGCGGCATATCCTCCTCACTTGTGTCTGCCAGAAGCATACGCCGCCGACGAGCCAGTGCTCTTTTTCGTTGCAACAGCTGTCATGCATCATTTCAAATATCTTGATTTTCTTCAATGAATTTATTTCTCTCACAGGTTTGACTTCTGCATTTTCCGCCATGCAGCGCGTCCACTCCGGCCTGTCCATACAGTTTCCGCGAGTTTAAAATCAGCCGTACCTTGAAGAACCGACTGGCACCAGCAGATATCGTTATCGT
>CAKZOA010000128.1 GCA_937132035.1 uncultured Desulfobulbaceae bacterium
GCTATTGCCCGTCTGCAGCTGTGGAAAAAATTTGCCGGCCAGGCGGTAACGGTGCATACCTCCTACCAGGCCGATATGGCCGTGCGGGAAAAAGCGATCGCCTCCTATGTCGGCATCACCGCCCCGCGCTGGGCCGTTGCCGACTCCGCCACCATCGTTGAGATAACCGGACCGGGCCGGCCCCGATCCACCTCGCTGCTGCCCTCGGTGCATATCGCCCTTCTGCGCATCGAGCATCTGCTGGCTGATCTCGGTGAAGCCTATGCCCTTTTGCGCAAGAACCCTCCGCAGGAGTCGGTTGTCTTTATCAGCGGGCCTTCAAAAACCGCCGATATCGAGGCGCATATGGTTCATGGCGCCCATGGCCCGAGAGAGATGCATCTGGTGGTAATCGATGAGAGGATGACAGCGGACAGGAACTATCAGGGCTCCGGCCTGTTCCCGGCCGAATGAGGATGACGACAAAGGCGGCGGACCAGCTCGAGTGCCCGGCCGCTGGCCCGGAGGCCCGTGTCGACGATCTCTTTATTCATACAAGGCGATAGGGGAAAATGGAAACCTACGGATTGACCACAGAAATGATGATCGTATTCGCCCTGCTGGGACTGGCGGTGATCCTGTTCGTCTTTGATCTGCTGCGTGTCGACCTGGTGGGTCTTTTGATGATGGTGCTGCTGCCGCTCACGGGGGTGGTCACCCCCGACGAGGCCATTGCCGGACTCAGTTCCAACGCCGTGGTCTCCATCATAGCGGTGATGATAATCGGCGCAGGTCTGAATCGAACGGGGGTGATGAATAGCGTCGCCACCTCGATCATCAAAATTGCCGGTGCCAGCGAAACCCGCATTCTCGCCGTTATTTCCGTAACCGTGGCGGTTATTTCCAGTTTCATGCAAAATATCGGTGCCGCCGCCCTTTTTCTTCCCGCCACCATGCGTATCAGCCGCCAGCTCAATATCTCGGCCAGTCGTATACTCATGCCCATGGGGTTTTGCGCCATTACCGGCGGCTGTCTGACCCTGGTCGGTGCAAGTCCGCTAATCATGCTCAACGATCTGATGTATTCCTGGTGGCAGAACAATGAGCAGATAGTGGCGGGCCAGCCTTTCAAACCGCTCAGCCTGCTGTCGGTAATGCCCATCGGTCTGGTTCTGCTGGCGGTAATACTGCTCTACTTCATCGTGCTGGGCAGGAAATTGCTGCCCGCAGATGCCTGCCTCATCGATGAGGGTTGCATGGATAAACGGCTCCAGGAGATTTACGGCTCGGAGGTTGGCGACAGCTATGAGGTCGAGGTGCCGCCCTACTTTCCGCCGCAGACCCTGGAAGAGTTGCAGCTCAGGCCGCGTTACCACGTTACCGTTGTCGGCGTGGTCAAAGGCGGTACCATGCGCAAGAATCTCTCACCTACCAAGACCACCCACATAGAGCCGGGGGATTCGCTTTGGCTGATGAGCTCGGAGGCCAATCTCAAGCGGATCGCGCTGGATCACGGCTGGAAGATCAAGGAAGAGCACGACGTTTTCAGCGATGTCGCCTACGCCGAGGTCTCGGGGGTGGTCGAGGGTGTGGTCATTCCCCATTCAAATCTCAGCGGCCACTCCATGGAGGAGCTGCAGTTCCGCGAGCTCTACCACGTCAACCCGCTGGCCATTGTCCGCGGTGATGAGATCATCATGGAGAACATCAACGTCACCCAGTTGCGCCAGGGCGATACCATTCTGCTGCAGGGACGCTGGAAGCAGTTCCAGTTGCTGGCGGGTAAAATGGATATCGCTTTTATAAAGGATATCAAGGGTGAAGATCTGCGGCCTGAGCGAACCCGCTGTGCCCTGTTTTTTCTGATTCTTTCCCTGATTATGGCCTTGAGCTTCAAGGTGCAGCTCTCCATCGCCCTGCTCACCGGGGCTCTGGGCATGATGATAACAGGAGTGATCAAGGCCGACAGGGCCTATGAGGCCGTCGACTGGCGGACGGTCTTTTTGCTCTCGGGCCTGATTCCTCTGGGAACGGCCTTTGAAAAATCAGGGGCCGCCGCCTTTATTGCCGGCCAGGTGCTATCCGCCGTCGGCAGTCCAGGACCATTGCTTTTGCTGCTGATCGTCTCCCTGTTGAGTGCCTTTTTTTCGCTGGTGGCCTCCAATGTCGGTGCGGTGGTGTTGATGGTCCCTCTGGCAATGAACATGGCGGCAAGTATCGGCGCCAATCCGGTGACCGCAGCCCTGGTGGTGGCCGTTTCAGCGTCGAATACCTTTATTCTCCCGACCCATCAGGTCAATGCCCTGATCATGCGGCCGGGGGGATACCGCACCAAGGATTACATGAAAGCGGGTGTGGGCGCCACTCTGCTGTTCACCGTGGCGCTGATGTTCTGCCTCTACCTGCTTTACCCTCTGTGAGATCTGCTTGTACCTTGAGACGGCAGAGGAGGCGCCGCTTTCTCTTGATCTCTGGCACGGAATTACGTATTCTACAATATACGACCATTAACTGCCTGACTTGCTGTGACA
The DNA here is from genome assembly GCA_937132035.1 of uncultured Desulfobulbaceae bacterium. Classification (GTDB taxonomy): domain Bacteria; phylum Desulfobacterota; class Desulfobulbia; order Desulfobulbales; family Desulfocapsaceae; genus Desulfopila_A. The sequence goes on from CAKZOA010000128.1 coordinate 2,511, forward strand.
ATTTATTGTCGGCAGGTGGGGCGGTGTCTTTTTGAGAGCAGAACGTGGAAAAGAAAGAAAAAAAACTTCGTGATGCGATCTTCATCGTCACCCAGGAGCGATCCTGTCCCATGTATAACGTCGGCGAGGAGATAAAGGTCGCCAATCAGAG
>CAKZOA010000129.1 GCA_937132035.1 uncultured Desulfobulbaceae bacterium
GGGATTCCCGCTGGACAGCCATCTATGACCGCGCCGATCTGAATGCCGTGACTCTCACCGAAAATACTTACTCTGAAAAGACTGCCGAAACTGTTCATTACATCACCGTGTTGAGAAAATGATAATCTATCTCGACTCCCCTGGCGCATCGCAAATCCGCTGTTGCCGGCAATGCCCTCACGAGCGATATCATCTCACCAGCCGGCGATCACCCCAACCGGTATGAGCAGGATCAGTAACTGCGCTCGTCAAAATGCCGTGACGGAATTTCCTGGAACGATGCCAGGATGGGGCAGAAAGTATATCCATTTCGGCGGAGGGGTCAATCCATTTCCAGACGAAAAAAACAACGGCCGGCAAATGCTTCCTATAATCGTCAGGTATATGATATTCCTTCTTCATTTATATTGCAATTACTGTTTGCCCGTGGTAGCACTGTGGGAATTATGAAATAGTAACTATTCCTACTTGAAAACATATATGAAAACAAATAATCCAGTGTGGAAATTTTTTTCTTCCGTCAATCTCGCTCTCTTTACTCTTGGCTGCCTCGCCCTAACATCGATTATCGGCACGCTTATACCGCAAAAGGAAGCCGCCGAGTTCTATATCAGCAGGTATGGCACCAAAACCGCCCAGTTTCTTGAAATACTTGACATCACCACCATGTATACATCCTGGTGGTTCCTCTCTTTGTTGGCTCTCCTCTCCATTAACCTCATCGTCTGCAGCCTGGATCGCTTTCCCGGCCTCTGGCGGCAGATACAAGCAGACAACCTGCAGCTTCCTCTAGAACGTATCGCCAAAAATCGTCTCTCGGCAAGCGGTGCAAGCTCGCTTGGTGCCAAGGAGGCTTCGATAAAGCTGCACGAACTGCTTTCTGCCCGAGGCTGGAAGCCGCAGAGCCGGGAAAAAGATGGCGCCCTGTTGCTTTTCGCCCAAAAGTCCCCGTGGAGCAGAGCAGGTGTCTACCTGGTTCATCTTTCCATTCTTGTCATATTTGCCGGAGCAATCTACGGCCAGCTTACAGGCTTTAAAGCCAGTATCATGCTCCCTGAACTGCAGAGCAGCAACTCAGTCTACTCCTCTAAAGGCGGAGAACCGATAGATCTTGGTTTCACCGTACGCTGCAATCGCTTCGAAATCGATTTTTACGCCAACGGCATGCCGAAGGAATATATGTCCAGTCTGACCGTTCTTGAGAACGATCAGATCGTGGAGCAGAAAAATATAGAAGTAAACCACCCCTTGAAGTATAAAGGAATTACCTTTTATCAGTCCAGTTATCAAAGCTATAGCGACTTTATTTTTACTCTTGCTGAAGAAAACGGTCAACCGGAAACCTTCACGGGTCCATACCAGAAGGAGTTGGTATGGAAGAAAGAAAATGTCCGTTTCGGCATTATCAATCTCGAAACCATTCGCGACCGGGTTGTCCGCATGAAGGTCTGGTTCAGCGACGACAAGGGAGCCCCATCACAGTTCTGGTTGGAAAATGGTGAAGAAGCCAGGGTACAACGTCCTGACGGCACCTATATATTTTCTGCCAAGCAACGATACGCAACTGGACTTCAGGTAGCGAAAGACCCGGGGGTCTGGGTTGTCTATGTCGGCTGTACACTGATGCTCGCTGGGCTGTATATCGCCTTTTTTCTCTCACACAAACGAATATGGCTTATCCTTCGCCCAGAGGATACCGGCACTCTGGTTGAAATGAAAGGCTCTGCCAATAAAAACAGGACGGCATTCGAAAAGCAGTTCCATGAACTTGCCGATGATATCTATAGCGATATCTGAAGCCGTCCGCCGACGCCTCACCTCGCTTTGACGTTTGAATTTGATTTTTCGGAGCATTGTTATGGACAGTTCAACTTTATTAGGTATCACCACATTTACTTATCTCTTTGCGGCTATACTCTATCTCGTCGTTTTCATATTTAAAATACAGCAACTCTCCAAAGTTGCCACATGGTTCACCGCCTTCGCCCTGCTCGTGCAAACACTTGGCATCGCTCTTCGCTGGTATGAGTCTTACGAGATGGGAATAGGCCGGGCGCCACTCACCAACATGTATGAATCCGTGGTCTTCTTCGCCTGGACCATTGTCGCCCTCTACCTCTTTATCGAGTGGAAATTCAAAATCCAGGCAATCGGTGTCTTCACCGTCCCCTTGGCCTTTCTGGCCATGGCCTATGCCTCAATGTCAACCAACATCACCAAGGCCATAACACCACTGGTTCCGGCTCTGCAATCCAACTGGCTTATCTCTCACGTGGTCACCTGTTTCATCGGCTATGCCGCTTTTGCCATCGCCGCGGCACTGGGTGCCATGTATCTTCTTAAAAAGCGCTCCGAGGCTCCGGAAACTACTCGCTCCACAGGATTCCTCGCCTCGCTTCCGCCTTTACAGACCATCGATATGATCACCCACCAAATGATGGTTTTTGGCTTTATCTGGCTGACCGCCGGAATCATCACCGGAGCCGTCTGGGCCAACTCGGCGTGGGGCACCTACTGGAGCTGGGATCCCAAGGAAACCTGGTCGCTTATTACCTGGTTCGTCTATGCCATCACCTTGCATGCACGCTACACCAGGGGCTGGGGCGGCAGCCGCATCGCCTGGCTGGCGTTGATAGGCTTCTGTTCGGTCATCTTCACCTATTACGGCGTCAACTTTCTCCTCTCCGGCCTGCACAGCTACGGCTCGGGCTGATCACGAGACCTGGGGGTTACGGTTCCACCATAAGGTGACATGATGCGGCAGCCAGACTCAGGCAGGACCGGCAATCTCCAGACAATCAGACTGTCATGGAAAGTACCAATCCGGATTTGTGTTTCTGCCATATATGGTGTACCGTGGGTGGTAAGCGTCAGAGAAGCACCCCAAAGGCTATAGGTTTCATAGTATCCTAAAACATTTAAAGAATGAGGTGAATTATGGTGAAAAAAGCATTAGCATGTGGTTTGACCGTACTCTTTTTGGCATTTGCGTATGCCGGAGTTTCAATGTCGGCCTCAGAGGCCGTACCGGATGAACTGACCCTTACCAGCAGCGACAGTGACAAGAAGCCACCGGCCTTTTTCCCGCATAAGATGCATCAGGAAGCCTTTGACTGCGGCGAGTGCCATCACAGCATGTCCGAGG
>CAKZOA010000130.1 GCA_937132035.1 uncultured Desulfobulbaceae bacterium
ACATCCTGGATGGCGACACCAAGCCAGCCCCGTGTAACCTTGCCGTGTTGCTGCAGCTGATCGTTGATGGCTTTGACCATATTGATGGGGATGGCGAAGCCTATACCCATGTAGCCGCCGGTCCGGGAGAAAAGAGCGGAGTTGATGCCGACGACCTCGCCATAAATGTTGAGCAGCGGACCACCGGAGTTGCCCGGGTTGATAGCTGCATCTGTCTGGATGAAGTTCTCGTATTCGTTGATACCTACCCGGCTGCGGCCCTTGGCGCTGACTACGCCGACGGTGACGGTCTGGTCAAGGCCGAAGGGGTTGCCGATGGCGATCACCCATTCACCGACCTCGAGAGCGTCGGAATCGCCCAGGGGAATGACGGGGAGATCCTTGCCGTTGGTTATCTTTATGAGCGCCACATCGGACTGGGGATCGGAGCCGATCAGCTCGGCATCGATTTTGGTGTTGTCGGAGAGCGTAACCTGTATCTCATCGGCATCGGCGACCACGTGATAGTTGGTGAGGATATAGCCTTCTTTGCTGATGATAAATCCAGACCCCTGACCCCGCTGCTTGCGTTGACGGGGCTGCTGCTGCGGATTCTGCCTTCGAAACTCGGGGCCGAAAAAGCGCTCGAAGAAGGGATTGTTGAAAAATTCATGATTTTGAAAGTTGTAATCGCGGGCGCCTACGGTTTTTTCAACCTCCACGTGAACTACCGCCGGTGTTACATCCTTGACCACCGAAGAAAAGGCCTTGGAGGTCTTGTTCAGGATTGCAATTTCCTCCTTGCTGGCGGCGCTGAAAGCAGGCGAAAAGGTGAATACCGAAAACAGCACCAGCAGCAGTACCGTTGTTGTCTGTTTTTTACATCGCATGGTTTTCTGCATAGATCTTCCTCATAGTATGTATTTGGTTCGGAAACAAGTCGTGTCAATGGGACTCGGACATCACTGCTACTGTAAAACTGATCGAAAGACCGTCAAGAAAGATTACGCAAATGTAATTTTGTAGCCTGATTACCCCTAACACTCAGCCTAGCCGATTATCGGAAGACAGGGGTGCTCTTTTCACGGGCGTCTGCAGCCTGGACGGCTGCAGTTGAGCCCTCGGGAACGGGTTCATGGCGTACCGGGAAGAGAGTATCCCTGTCTCAGACCGAGTTGCGGAGAATAAGGGGTAATCACATTTTGTAAAGAGGCGGTGGACGGCGGGCAGTAAATCACCCTCCGTCTATGGCTGGGAGGCGGAAAGCCCCCGTCAGGGCACAACCCGTTGTGTCAGGCTATGCCCTGCGGTGAATGGAATGGAGCGGCTAAGTGGGTCAACTGCGGATCATGTCGGCGATCTGGAAGGCCACCTCCAGGCTCTGTTCGGCGTTGAGGCGCGGGTCGCAGCTGGTGAGGTAGTTGTTTTGCAGTTCGTCGTCGATGATATTGCGGGCGCCACCGATGCATTCGGTGACGTTGTCGCCGGTCATTTCAAAATGAACGCCGCCGGGGACGGTACCCTCTGACCAGTGGGCTTCGAAAAAGCAGGTGATTTCCGAGAGAATATCATTAAAGTTACGGGTCTTGTGGCCCGATTCGGCGGTGTAGGTATTGGCGTGCATGGGATCGCAGCTCCAGACGATGTTGTAGCCTTCCTTCTTGGCCTCGCGCAGCAAGGGCGGCAACGCTTTTTCAATGTTTGACATGCCCAGGCGGGTGATGAGTGTCAACCTCCCCGGCTCGTTGTCGGGATTGAGGACATCGATGAGCTTTTTGATATTGTCGAGATCGTATTCCGGACCCACCTTGACGCCTATGGGATTGAGAACGCCGCGGAGAAACTCAACATGGGCGCCGTCGACCTGACGGGTCCTTTCCCCGATCCACAGCATATGGGCGGAGCAGTCGTACCAGTCGCCGGTGGTTGAATCGACGCGGGTCAACGCCTCCTCATAGCCAAGGAGAAGCGCCTCGTGCGAGGTAAAGAGCTGGGTCTGGTTGACCTGGGGGATGTCGGTGGGGATGCCGATGGTGTTCATGAAGCGGATGGCATTATCGATCTGTTTGGCCAGACGGTTGTAGGACCTGCCCATGGGCGACTGGACGACGAATTCCTGGTTCCAGGCCTGGACCCGATCGAGGGCCGCATAGCCGCCGCGGGTGAAGGCCCGCAGCAGGTTGAGCGTCGAAGCGGCCATGTTGTAGCCCTTGAGCATGAGCTTGGGGTTGGGCTGCCGCATCTCTTCGGTGAATTCGGCGTGATTGACCATATCGCCACGGTAGGAAGGCAGGGTAACGCCTTCAATGGTCTCGGTGTCGGAGGAGCGCGGTTTGGCAAACTGGCCGGCTATGCGCCCGACTTTTATCACCGGCTTGCCGCCGGCATAGGTGAGAACGATGGCCATCTGCAGCATGACCTTGAGGGTCTCGCGGATCTTGGGTGCGGTTACATCGGAAAAATTTTCAGAACAGTCGCCACCCTGCAGTAAAAACGCCTCACCGACGACCGCTTTGGCCAAAAGATCTTTGAGCGAACGTATTTCCCCGGCAAAAACCAGAGGTGGCAGCGTTGCCAGGTTGTTGAGTACTTTGTATACATCCGGCTCGTTGGGCCAGTTGGGTTGCTGCAGGACCTGCTGCTCCTGCCAGCTTGATTTGTTCCATTCTTTCCGGCTTGCCATACTCCGTCCTCGTAGATGATTATTGGGATTGTCGCGACGGCTGCACTCATTCTAGAAACAACACCGCTCCACATCGAATGCATTAAGAATGCGCTTCTCACGCTCCAGTGCGAGCCCGTTTTGTCGTGGTAAAAAGGTGAGAGTGGGGATCAGCCGTTCTGCCTGAAGGTGATCGGGTACTGATTCTAACCCATTCCCGAGAATCTTGCCAGTGGCTGTATCAATTAATTCGGCATCACGCCCATTTGTCACCACGGCCAGGGGGATCTGGTAGTCGGGATTGAGCACCCTGGCGGCGGCGATGGCTGAGCGCTCGCGGCTCACCAGGGATCCAGGGCCATAGCGAATGATCAGGAACTGGCGGTCCCTCAGGGTAACGCTCAATTCAATCATTGAGCGGACGAATTTGGCGCCAAAAAAGGTCTCAATGGCGAGGCGGGGAAGGAGTTGGTCTTTGGCATACGATTTTTTTTCAACCATGTATCGACTGAGCTGCTGGCGGATGCGCTCATCATCGGTATCGGTGAGTTCTTCGCCGGTGAGATAGTCACGGAGGGTGCCGTAGACCAGGTGATGGTGATGATTGGTGTTCATAGTGTGAAAGGAAAACAAAATATTTCTGGAGGCATATCCTCCCTTCCATTGGGAAAAAAATAACGACGGCCCAGCCATGTTGTCAATGGCAGGAGAAACTAAATCATAAATATATTTCTCTTATGGCATGTATCAGCGCATTTGATTCATTTGTCCGCTGTGGTACAATGGACAGGTGGGCAATGATTGCCAGAATGTACAGGTTGCAATAATGAGGTATTTCTGGAGGAGACGATATGAAGGTGCGAGATGTCATGGAACCCTTACACCGCTGGCTGACACCGGAAATGAGTCTGCACGAGGCTCTACGCGTCATGCATGAGGTACGGCGGGGTCATGGCCTGCCGGTGAACGCCATAGTAGTGCTGGACACGGAGAGGAAGCTGGCGGGAATTATTTCCACCACCGATATTCTCAGAACGATTCTGCCACCGGAGATGTATCTCGACGATGACCAGGAAGGTTTTTCATGGGAGATTCTCCAACAGGACCGCATTGAAAAGACCAAAAAGACCTCGGTGCGCAGTATTATGACCGAAGACGTCAGGGTCATCCGTGCCGATGAGTCGATCATGCGCTGTGCAGACCGGCTACTCGTTGAGCAGATCCGCAGACTGCCGGTAATCGGCCTGGATGGCAGTGTGGTGGGGGTGGTCTACCTGCGCGATGTCTATAACACGGTGACCGAACTGCTGTGCGATACCAGCAGTCTGGTGGCCTAGGCGCGATCGTTGGTCTCAGGGAGGGAATCAGAAACTCTTATCGGGTCAGACCCGGTCCGCTCCAGGTTATTTCTTTGTTTCCCGCACCGCCACCAGCCGCTTGGCATCAATGCCGTAGCGTTTCATCCTGTTCCAGACAGTGACCCGGGATACTCCTATAATTTCAGCTGCTTTTGATTGGTTGCCCCGGGTCTTTTTCAACACCTCCAACAACTCTCTTTTTTCTATTTCCTGCATGTTGAAGGAATTTCTTTTGCCGCTAGTGCCGGGCTGTCTTTGCGGCGTGTAGATGGTCTGGGGCAGATGATGCGGCTGGATCAGTTCTTCATGGCAGGTTACCAGTGCGTATTCGAAGGCGCCCCTGAGTTCGCGGACATTGCCGGGCCAGGAGTGGTTCATGAGCACCTCGATGGTATCCTTACTTATACCCTTGATATGTTTTCCGTTTTTGAGGATCATCTTCTTGAGGAAAGATTCGGCCAGCAGCGGTATGTCTTCAACCCTCTGGCGCAAGGGCGGTAGAAAAATGGGGATGACATTGATGCGAAAATAGAAGTCGGTGCGGTATTCGCCGCGATCGACAAGCTTCATCAGATCCTGGTTGGTGGCGGAAATGATGCGGACATCGGTACGGATGGGGCTGCTGGAGCCGACCCGCTCAATCACCTTATCCTCGAGCACACGCAGCAGCTTGGTCTGGGTTGAAATGGGCAGATCACCGATTTCGTCGAGGAAGATGTCACCCTCGTTGGCTTTTTCGAAACGCCCTACCCTGTCTTTGTAGGCGCCGGTATAGGCTCCTCTGACATGACCGAAAAGCTCGCTCTCCAACAGCGATTCAGTCAGTGCGGCGCAGTTGACCTTGATGAAGGGTTTGTTCCAGCGCAGGCCGAGGTTGTGGATGGCCCGGCTTACCAACTCCTTGCCGGTGCCGCTTTCCCCATAAATGATCACCGGAGCATTGGAGCTGGCGGCATTTTTAATCATGTCGTAGACCTGATGCATCCGTGCCGAGGCACCGACAATACCGTGGAAATGATCTTCGGCCCGCAGCTGTTGCCGGTAGGCTTCGATCTGGTTTTCCTTCTCGGCGATATCGGAGATGTCGGCGATGGTGCCGACGGCGCCAATGACACTGCCTTCGGCGTCTTTGAGCAGGGCACCGTTCTTGAGAGCCTGAAAGAAGCTGCCGTCCTTGCGACGTATCTGGCATTTCCGCTGCTCGGCGTCTCCGTGACGGAAAAGGGCGCACCAGTGTTCATCGCCGCCTGCGCGGGTCTCGGCGCAGAGGTCGCACTGGAGGATGTCACAGGTCTTGCCGATGATCTCATCACGGCTGTAGCCCGTTATTTCTTCAAATGCCCTGTTGACAGAGACAATGGCACCGTGCGTGTTGACGATGATTATGCCGTCGCGAATAGTGTCCACCACCGTCTTCCAGTATCCGTCAAGCTCGCGGCCGATCATAGCGCACCTGTTAAGTCTTAACACCTGTAAAGAGTAACACATTTAACAGTTTAACATCTCGCTGACAAGGTGGATCATAAACCTCCTACCACACTGTGGTGACAAGAGGGGTTGGTGTATATGATAACGCTTTGTAATGATAAATGAAAAACTAATATTTATGTAGAGCGTAAATATTTCTGATCGGGGACTGGCGCGAAAGTTGCTCTGGTTAGGGGTGGTAATGTTCAAAGGAGTACGATAATTGGCTGAAAATATAAAAAGAATAATCGATTTTAGAGACTCGCTTTCGTCGATATCGCTGCTGAAAGTGACGCAGGTTTTCGGCAAAATGGATCCCTCTGAAGTTTTGGAGATTCGGGGTGCGGATCAGGTCATACGACAGGATCTGTTCAAGGTTCTGCCGCGTGCGGCATATGAGATCGTCGAGAGTGAAGATGGCGGCCGTTTGCATATCCGCAAGCAGCCAGCAAAATCCCGGGGAGAGTAAGGATTCTTTCCGGGCTTGATAGACCATCTTCAGGCTGCAGGTCTCCAGTGAGAAAAGATGCTGCTAGCGGTAGGCGGCAGCGGAAGAAGATACATCAAAGGTGTACAGGACAAAAAGGACGAAACAATGGCAGAGAGCAGTATAACGATCAAAGGAAAGAAAAAGGGTTCCTTTATGGACAAGGTCAAGGAGATTCTTCCCGAGGGCGGGAATCTCAACCTGTGTCTTACGTGCGGTGCCTGCGCTTCCGGGTGTCCGGCCTCAGGACTCGAGGATATGGACCCGAGAAAATTTCTGCGCATGTGCGCCATGGGCCTGGATGAGCAAGCGACCAAATCTCCGTGGGTGTGGATGTGCACCATGTGCCAGCGCTGTATTTATGTCTGTCCCATGAAGATCGATATCCCCCAGCTGGTCTTCAACGCCAGGGCAACCTGGCCCAGAGATGAGCGCCCCAAGGGCATTCGTGACTCCTGCGACATGGCCATGCGCAACGATTCCACCAGCGCCATGGGTACAGCTCCGGATGATTTCACCTTCGTCGTCGAAGACGTGCTGGCCGAATACCAGGAGTCTCAGCCTGAATTCAAGGAAATGCAGGCCCCTATCGACAAGGTCGGTGTCCAATTTTTCCTCAATCAGAACTCCAGAGAGCCGGTGACCGAGCCCGATGAAATGGTACCGCTGTGGAAAATACTGCATCTGGCCGGTGTCGACTGGACTTACGGCAGCAAAGGCTGGGCAGCGGAGAATTATTGCCTGTTGCTGGCCGATAATGAATGCTGGGAACATGTCACCGGAGTGTCGGCGAAACAGGCCGACGATCTGGGGTGCA
>CAKZOA010000131.1 GCA_937132035.1 uncultured Desulfobulbaceae bacterium
ATCGGAGGGGGATCTTCTGCACCTGCTGGTGGATGACATCGACGGCGTCGTTCAGCGCCTCAAGGGACGCAGCTTCCGAACCCCGCCTGCGACGCCGGCCTGAACAGGATGGAGAACCAGGGGCCCTAAACCTTATACATGGGACGCACATTGCGTACCGATAGGAGGTAAAAGATGAAAAAGAACGTGTTCGTCATCGGACTGAATGAGTTCAACCGCGAGCGACTGCAAAGGTTGCGGGGGGCCGACGAGATCGAATTTCACGGAGTGATCGATCCCGCCCTCATCTACGAGGCCGAGGATTTCAATATTTCCGCCATGCTCGAGACAGCCGAACGTCAGCTCAACGAATTTGACGGCTCCATCGACGCCATCGTCGGCTACATCGACTTCCCCGTTTCGACGATGCTGCCGATTCTGTGCCGGAAATTCAATACACGCTCGGTGTCGCTTGAGGCGCTTCTGAAATGCGAACACAAGTACTGGAGCCGCGTGGTGCAGCGGGAGGTAATTCCCGACAACATTCCCAATTTTACCTATTTCGACCCTTTCGATGATGAGGCCCTGGGAAAAATCGGCTCGGCCGGTGTCGCTTTTCCTTTCTTCGTCAAACCGATCAAGTCCTCGGGATCTCGACTCGGGTTCCGCATCGATTCACCCGAAGATTTTGACCACGCTGTTTCCCAGTTCCGGGAGGAAATCGGCTCCATCGCCGCGCCTTTCGACTATGTGCTCGAAAAAGCGGAATTGCCCGATGAGATCCGGGCGGTCAACGGCGGCTGCTGCATGGCCGAGCAGGTGATCGGCGGGAGGCAGTGCACAATCGAAGGCTATGTCCACGATGGCAAAGTGACGTGCTACGCCATGGTTGATTCGATCCGCTATCCGCAGGTCCTGAGCTTTTACTATTACCTGTACCCCTCGCAGCTTCCGGAAAAGGTGCAGAAGAAGATGCGCGAGCTGGCCGAGAAGGTCATGGTCCATACCGGCTACGACAATTCGGCCTTCAACATCGAATTTTTCTGGGACGAGCTTCAGGATCATATCTGGCTCCTGGAGATCAACACGAGGATTGCGCAGGCCCACTGCGATCTGTTTGAGAAGGTGGACGGCCTGAGCCACCAGCAGGTTACCGTCGATCTGGGCCTTGGCCGGCGTCCCGACATGCCGCAGAGCGAGGGGGCGTGCAAGGTTGCGGCCAACTTTTTCTACCGGGTCTTCTTCACCGATGCGACGGTATCGCGGGTGCCGCCGCCCGGGGAAATTGAGATGGTGGCGGCGCGGGTGCCCGGAACACGGATCGTCCCACAAGTGAAGGAGGGCATGCGCCTTAAAGACCTGCCGGAGCAGGACGCTTACAGCTATGCCGTCGCCCACATTTGGATGGGGGCCAACAAGCTTTCTTCGCTGCTCTGGAGCTACGAACAGATCCTCAAGGGGCTCAATTTCGAATTCAACGACATCGAGGAGTAGGCTGCGAAGTACGTCTCCGGGAAAGCCGGAATATCTCCAAGGGGCCTGGTCGAAAGACCAGACCTCTTTTCTTTTTTGGGGGGCGCTGGCATGTTGCCTGTCTCTATGCGAGCGTAAAGATAAAACTCTATGCAGAAATGCCCACAGGGTCATGAGCGTGCCGGTGAGCTTGTCCTGAGCGAAGCTGAATTAGTTCTGTCCCCCGGACCGATTGACAATCGTATCGTTTTTGTGTTAGGGTACAGGATCACCCTTTCAATTCATTGTCGGTGCTTCTTGGAGAATTTTCTCTCTATTTTTCAGTCGTTGCCGACATATGTCTACATCAACCATAAGGGAGCGCGACGTATGGAGAAAAAAGACTATCAGGCTGATCGGCGCAAGTTTCTCGCAGGTATGGGTATGGCTGGTGCCGCCGTCCTGGCAGCTCCGGCGATAAACGCCGTGGCCAGTCAGAGTAAGGTGAAATGGGACGAAGAGCACGAAATCGTCATCATAGGTTCTGGCTTCACCGGCCTTGCCGCTGCGATTGAAGCAAAAAAGTTGGGAGCAACGGATATTGTCGTATACGACAAGATGCCCTATTTCGGCGGGAATTCGACCTATAACGGAGGCTTGTTTGCCGTCCCGGCTTCGCCACTGCAACAAGAAAAAGGAGTCAAAGACTCACCTGAGATTATGGCAGATGATCAGGTAAAGGCCGGACGTGGAGTAGCGTATAAAGATTTATTGCTTCATGTTGCCAGACACGCCAATGAAGCGCTTCAGATGACGCTTGACGCAGGAAGTGAATATCTGCCGTACTTGCAGCAGCTCGGAGGACATTCTGTACCTCGTACATATCAGACGATAGAAGCCTGTGGCGCCGGTATAATCCGGCCACTCGTCAATCAATGCAGAAAGCTTGGCATAAAGCTCGTCACCAGGGCCAAGTTCGACAGTCTTGTTTTCGATGACAAAGGGACGGTTGTGGGCGCAAAAATGATGATGGGGCACTATTTTGGGCGTGATGTCGAGGGTACCGCGGTAAATGTCCGCTCAAAACGCGGTGTTTTGATAGCAACGGGTGGCTTTGCCAGAAATGTCGGACTCCGGAGTGCCCAGGATCCAACCCTCACCGAAGAGGTTCCCTCCACCAATCCTCCCAGCGCCACAGGAGAAGCCCTTCTCGAAATGTTCCGTGTCGGTGCTGTTCCGGTTCATATGGCCTACATACAGACCGGACCATGGGCTTCTCCTGATGAGGATGGTTTCGGTTATGTTTCAAATTACTCAATTTATAATTTTGCTCATTCCATTTCCGTCAATGTCAAAACAGGAAAACGGTTTATGAATGAAATCGCCGACAGGAAGACACGCGCAGATGCCCAGCTTGCTCTTCGCAAAGATGACGGCAGCCCTCTTCCACCCATAACCATCACAAGTTATGAACATGCCAAAGAGCACCCAACCATGGAAAAAGTGCTCAAATATGACGTAGGCTGGAAGTTTGATACTGTCGAGGAACTTGCAGCACATTTCGATGTGCCGCTGGAACCGCTCAAAAATCAGATTGAAGAATATAATGGCTATGTGAAATCAGGAGTGGATGAACAGTTTGGAAAACCAATGGGCAAGGCAGAAGGGAAATACATCCATGCCCCATTTGTCGTGGTCAGGAACTGGCCCAAGGTGCATTATTGCCAAGGCGGCGCCCAAATTGATGTCCATGCACGCGTGATTGATTCAAATACCTGGAAGGCGATACCTGGACTTTATGCCGGAGGAGAGGTTACCGGAGGGATGCACGGCGTCAGCAGGCTAGGCAGTTGTTCGATCCCAGACTGTATGGTCATGGGTATGACTGCCGCAAGGACGATGATGAAATCATAAATGTGCCAAACAAGGAGACGCCATGAAACCACAAGTGTTATTTACGCTATTTCTTGTAGCGGGTCTTGCTCTGTTCGCTGCCGGAACGAGCTTTTCCGGAGAAACCCTGGAGCAGTTCGGTGATACAAAAGGTCGAAGCTACCATAGTGATCTGTATGACGGACCATCCTGCGATTCCTGTCATGAAAAAGCAGAGCCGTCAGCTTTTCCACCAGACTTTGCCTGTCTGGATTGTCACGACGGGGAAGAACTGATTGAAGCGACAGCCCACCCTGAGGATGAAAAATGGCAGAATCCCCATAATAATATGCATTATGGCAATGATGTACCCTGCATGGAATGTCATGGGGAACACCAGCAAAGCGAGCTGCTTTGCGCTGGCTGCCATTCATTCGATTATCCGGGTTTCAAAAAATAGACCGATATCCTCTGACATCCAGCCTGTGGTGAATTTGTTGGTGAGAGAAAAAACAGATATCTGCGAGGCCCGGTCGTTTCTTGCCGGGCCTCATCTTTTTCGTCCTCTCTGAAATCATATTCACGCTTTTCCTGCACTATCTTTTCAGGCGATGATACTTTCAAGAAAGACGATTCTTCATCCGATCTACATCACCTGTCCGGAAGAGGAAGACCAGCTCTCTACTGGGTGGAGTTCTGCTCACTGTGCCTGTCGGGCCGTTTGTGTCATCAGCTGAGGTCGTATTTATCGGCGTAACCGCGTGGGGTGATCATTTTGCCCTTCCACACATAGGTGGTGGTGTTGCCGACGATCACCGTCGACTGCATGGTGATTTCTTCTTCGAGCATATTCTCAAGGGTGGTCACCACCGCTTTTTCGTGGTCACGTGTTGCTGCGGTGACAATGCCTACCGGTGTCGATGGCAGCCGATGTTCCAGGAAAATTTCTTTGGCCCTGACGATCTGCTGCGTCCTCTTTTTTGACCTGGGATTGTAGATCGCCGTGACGAAGTCGGCCATGGCCGCGGCTATGAGCCGTTTTTCGATGAGCGGCCAGGGAGTGAGCAGATCCGAGAGACTGACGGCGGCGAAATCATGCATAAGCGGCGCCCCCAGCACGGCGGCACAGCCATTGACGGCGGCAATTCCGGGTATGACCTCGATGGTGCAGCTGCAGTCCAATTCCTTGGCCATTTGATATACCAGCCCGGCCATGGCGTATATGCCGGGATCGCCGCCGGAAACCAGGGCGACGGTCTTTCCCGACTCTGCCATTTCCAGAGATTTGCGGCAGCGTTCGACCTCCTTCATCATTTCGGAGGCAATCACCTCTTTGTTGGTGAGGAAATCGGCCACCAGGTCGAGATAGGTTTTGTAGCCGACAATTACCTCGGCGCCGTGCAGGGCGGCTGCGGCCGCCGGGGTCATGTGTCTGAGGGATCCAGGACCTGTGCCGACAACGAAGAGGGTGCCCGGGCCACTGCCATGGTTATGTTCTGCCATTTGTGTTTCCTGATAAGTAGGTGAGATGTTTGCGCGCTTAAAAGCGCTGCCGGTTCGGCCACGCCAATGGCGCCGACCGCCTTGAGCGCGGCTTGAGAGACGTCGATACCGGTGACGGCGTTGATCTCCTGCCGGCTGAAAAAATCAATACGCCAGTCATGTTGTCTGGCAAACTGGAGCAGATATTGTTCGTCGTTCTTGGCATCGATGGAAGCGAGATTTCTGATGGCCTGCACAGGCAGGCCGCACTGGTTGAAAAGATCCGTCAGCGCCTCCTCGAATTCGTCGAGGGGCGTGCCGCGGTTGCAGCCGATGCCGACCACAAGGATCCGGGGGTGTAGCACAAGCTGATCTTGGGCGGGCGGAGAAAGGCTGATGGTGAGGTCGCTCTTTTTAACACTTGCAACACGCCGCAGCCCTGGTGGCAACTCCTCTACTTCGATTTCGCTGTAAAGCCTGAGATATCCCTGGTTGACCAGCAGGCTGCTGGCCGCAGTCATGACGGAGGACGAGGCCGGGACCAGCTGCTGGACTTTGGCCCAGAGGTCGAGGGGGACAAGTTCGAGGATATCCGAAGCCGTGGTAATCACGGCTTTGCCGCCGGTAATTTTGCAGACTCTATCAGCCAGGGAGTTGCCTCCGCCCAGGTGGCCGGACAGCAGGCTCACGGCGTGCAGGCCTTTTTCGTCGACCACGACC
This sequence comes from uncultured Desulfobulbaceae bacterium, assembly GCA_937132035.1. Taxonomy (GTDB): domain Bacteria; phylum Desulfobacterota; class Desulfobulbia; order Desulfobulbales; family Desulfocapsaceae; genus Desulfopila_A. The sequence goes on from CAKZOA010000131.1 coordinate 5,506, forward strand.
ACCGCCGGGTCGGAGCGTTTGTCGCCGAGGAGGGGGGCGATGGCCCGGACGACGATACCTGCAGCCATAATGCAGACAAAACCCTGATAATGATGCCAGTTCTCGGCAAGGGTTGCGGCAATGCCGCCTTCATTGTCGACAATATGACTGTTCTTGAGGCCGGCGGCGATTGTACCTGCCAGTTTTCCGCCGCCAGCGGTTATCGCCAGGATGCCGACTTTCACCTGTCATCTCCCCGGCGATACTCATGGCTGAAATGTTTGTCGTAGAGTTTGGAGAGTGACGGCGGCGGCGTCTGGGCTAGCACCTGGCCGACAACGATGATAGCTGTCTTGCGGATCGCCGCCTCCTTCACCGTGGCGGCAATATCCTCAAGCGTCCCCCTGAGGCAACGCTGCTCGGGCCAGCTGGCCTTTTCGACCACGGCAACGGGGGTGGTTTTCGCATACCCACCTTCTTGCAGCTCCTTCACCACCTCGTCGATCATGGAGACGCTCAAGAGAATAAGCATGGTGGCCCCGTGCGCGGCGAGCAGCGGCAGGGCCTCTTTCTCGGGTACCGGCGTCCTGCCGCCGCGGCGGGTGATGATAACCGTCTGGGAGATATCGGGCAGGGTGAGTTCGGTGGAGAGTGCTGCTGCTGCGGCGGTCGCCGAGCTTACTCCGGGGATCACCGCAAAGGGGATCTTCTCGTCCCGCAGGGCGGCGATCTGTTCGTTAATGGCACCGTAGATTGCCGGGTCGCCTGTATGCAGGCGCACCACCTTTTTGCCTGCCTTCCAGGAGGAGATGAGAAGAGCGAGCACTTCGTCGAGGTTGAGGCCGGCGGAGTTATGGATTTTAGCATCGAGGCCTTTGAGCAGTGCTTCCGGCACCAGACTGCCGGTATAGACGATGACCTCGGCCTCGCCCAGCAGACGTTGTCCCTTGACGGTTATCAGCTCGGGATCTCCCGGTCCGGCACCGACGAAATGAATGGGACTGTTCATGGTTTCCTCACTATCATGGTCGAGAAATAATGGATCTGTTCCGTCGCTGCCACTTTGAGGTCCCGGCGGATGCGCTGGTCGGCAAGGCTGGTCCGCTCTACCAGAACGGCGGAATCCAACAGGTCGAGATCTTCGAGTATGGTCACCAGCTTGGCCATGACCCGGTGAACCTTCATCAAGACGATGCAGTCGAATTTTTCCAGGATATCTCTGAGCTTTTCGTCTTCGAAGGTGGCGGGGATGACCACCATGCGTTCGTTGCCAAGACACAGGGGGACGGCGGCGGCGGCAGAGGTGGCGCCGATGGCCGAGACACCGGGAATGATTTCGACGCTCATATCGGCAACGGACTCCATCAGAGTTTCGAAGATGTAGAAGCCGGTGGAATAAATGGCTGGATCGCCGAGGGTGGGAAAGGCCACATCCCTGCCGTGTTCGAGATGATTGGCGATTATCGCCGCCGCTTCCCGCCAGGCCTTCTCGACATCCGGGTCGGTCGGTTTGCCGGCGTGCACCTTTTTCATGGGGAAGTGGTGGGTAAGGATTTCCTTCTGCTCGCCGTTGATAAGGCCGGAGGCGATGGTAAGTGCAGTGCTGCTGCCGCCTTTAGAGGCAGCCGGCGCCAGCCATACCGGAGACTTTTTCAAAACCCGCACCGCCTTGAGCGTCATCAGCTCCGGATCGCCCGGGCCTACGCCTACCACATAAAACCGTCCCTTCATTTGCGTCCCACCATGATGGTAATAGGATTAAAACTCCGTGAGCCCTCAGGGCCCGATCTGTGTACTTCAATTCGCGATGATTCAACCTGCAGGCCGGACTGCTCCATGAACCTGGGTGCCTTTTCCACGGTCTCTTCGGTCACCCCGTTGGCTACCAGCCTGCCGCCCGCGCCAAGCCGTGCTGCGGCGACGGCGATTATCTCCTGCATTTCGCCGCCGCTGCCGCCGATGAAAACAGCGTCCGGGTCGGGCAGCAAGGCGATACGCTCTTTTGCCCGGCCCTGTACCGGGGTTATGTTGAACAATCCAAAACGGCATATATTATCCCTGATGTTCGCCAGCTCTTCCTCCTTGTGCTCCACCGTATAGACGCTGAGCTCCGGCAGCATGGCAGCGGCTTCAAGCGAGACCGAGCCGCTGCCGCCGCCGATGTCCCAGAAAACGCCTTTGCGCGGCAGGCGCAGGCGGTGCAGGGTTGCCGCCCGGACCTCATCCTTGGTTATGAGTCCTCTGTTGTGGGCTATTTCCTTTTCTTCAAGGCCGAAGACCGGTGGAGGCGGCAGTTCGGGAAGAAGGAGACAGACAACGTTGAGTGGTGAAAACTGCAGGTGACTGATCTCCTCGAGGCTGGCCACCGTGATTTTCTCCCGGATAGAGCCCAGGTCTTCGGCCACATGGACCCTGCAGCCATTTTTGATCGACGTCTCACCGACGGCGGTGAGATACTCGATAAGCGTCTTTGCAAGCATTTCCGGTGGCCGGCTGGGGTCGGTGAATATAAAGGTCTTGCGATGGCG
>CAKZOA010000132.1 GCA_937132035.1 uncultured Desulfobulbaceae bacterium
GATGTCGGCCTGCGATGCCCCAATAGGAATCGGGGCGGCTGTATTTTCTGCGACGCTTCAAGCTTCCGTCCGCATTACCTGCACTCGACAGGCGACATCGCCGCTCAGATTGCCGCAGGCAAGCACCATCTGCTTAAAAACAGATTCGGTCATTTCTTTGCCTATTTCCAGCAGGAAACTCCGACTGCAGCCGGCAGCGACAAACTCCTGCCGCTTCTGGCGACAGCCCTGGAAGACAGCGGCTGTGTCGGCCTCATTATATCCACCCGTCCCGATTATCTTGATACCTATCTGCTGGAGCAGATAGCATCGCTTGTGGAGTTCTCGAAGAAAGAGTGTCTCATCGAGCTGGGCCTGCAATCCGTCCATGATAGAAGTCTCACATTCCTCAACCGCAATCATCTTTTTGCCGACTTCATCGATGCCTGCAAGCGTCTTCGCTGCTTCGACTGTTTTGAGGTGGGGGCGCACCTGCTCTTTGGCATCCCCGGCGAGTCAGAAGATGATATGCTCGAAACCGTGACAACGGTATGCGCCCTCGGTGTTGACAGCCTCAAGCTGCATCATCTGCAGGTTGTTCGCAAGACCCAGCTCGAGGAATTCTACCGGTGCGGCAGCTGGCGGCCTTTCACCTCTGATGAATACCGCTCCCTGTTGCTGAAAATCCTGCCGCATATACCGGCTGAGGTCGTGCTTCACCGTTTATGGGCAACCACCCATCCTTACCTGCTGGTGGCTCCCCGCTGGAATATGCTGGCAACACAACTCAGCAGTGAGCTGCGAAGAGAAATGCAGCGACGTGGCATTCATCAGGGGATGGCGGTGTCCGGTTGTTAAGACGTTCCTGCAGCTCCATCCGACTTCCTTTGCCATGGTTGCAGCAGCTGTGATATACTCGATACTGTGATAACGGTTTTCTATTTACCTGGAGCCAGACTCAGGCAAAACCTCAGAAGACACTGTTGGTCTCAGAGAAGCGTGGGTAAACGGAGGGGGCCGTCATCTTCTTTACGACAGGCTCGTGGTCTTCGGTTTCCGAGAATATGGTAGACGTGGGGCAGGGCGAATAGCAGAGGAGCAGCGATTTTTCCAATAAAATGACGAAAGCGATAGAATCGGTGGTTGATATTGACAAATACGTAAATGTGGCGTAGCATTTTGCTAAATACAATAAAATCGTTTTGGTGATATATGAAGCTCGATGATGTCAATCTGGCTATTCTTCGAAGACTGCGTGACGGCAGAATGGCCTATAAAAAGATAGCCGAGGAGCTCGATTGTTCCGAAGGCACGGTTCGCAGCCGGGTCAAGAAACTGCAGGATGAGGGTGTCCTCGAGATCGCCGGTCTCATCAATCCTGATGTCCTGCCTGATAAATACATCGTTATGGTCGGGGTCAATCTTAAGGATATGGATCTGGTGAAAAAGGCCGAAGAGTTCAGCACGCTGCGGGGAGTGATTTCCGTCTGCGTGGTAACGGGAAGGTTCGACCTTATGCTCACCGTCATGCTGAAAAAGCAGTTCGGCATGCTCGATTTCTATACCAATGAGGTAGCCACGATCGATAAGGTTCGTTCAGTGGAGACATTTGTCGTCTATAAAAGCTTCAATCTCAAGGTACCGCTTGTTATTTAAATCATGCGCAGATTATGGACCGTTTCCGCACAAATCCTGGTATTCGGCTGGCACTACAATGACAAGAAAGGGTTGGTAACACCATGAAACACACTCCGCTCCACGACTGGCACATCGAGGCCGGCGCCAATATGTCCGAGTTTGCCTCCTACTCCATGCCCCTGTGGTATCCCCAGGGGGTCAAGAAGGAGCATGACGGCGTAATCGAGAGTTGCGGACTTTTTGATACATCCCATATGAGTTCCGTTCTTGTTGAAGGGGTCGGCGCCCGGCAGCTTTTGCAGCGCGCTCTCACCAAGGATCTGCGATGCTGTTTCGCCGGTGGCAGACCGCTGGTTGAAGGGAGATGCGTCTATGGGGTATTCCTCAATGAAAAGGGAAATCTCATCGATGACGCCATCGTCTACCAAAGAGGTGATGACTGTTATCTGGTGGTCGTCAATGCGGCAATGGGCGGTGTTATCGCTCAGCACCTGGCCGATTTCGATATTTCCGCGGCGCTGACCATAACCGACATGACCGACCGCTTGGGGAAGATTGATATCCAGGGACCGGCGGCGGCCCGGATTCTCAAGGGACTGATAGCCGATCCGGAACGGGTTTTTGCCAACATGCCATACTTCTCCTTTAAGGGGTGGTTCGCCTCTTCTTCCGCCAGTGACGAGGTCCGTTGCGGTGGTATTCCTGTTCTCTTATCCCGCACCGGCTATACAGGGGAGTTCGGATTTGAGATCTTTGTCACGCCACAACATCTTGAAAAGATCTGGTATACCATTCTCGAGGAAGGAGGGGAGCGTATCATACCATGCGGTCTGGCGGCGCGCGACTCGTTGCGTACCGGAGCGATGCTGCCGCTTTCCCATAAGGATATAGGCGGCTGGCCGTTTCTCCGCAATCCCTGGCAATTCGCCTTGCCTTCCATAGAAAACGGCACATACAGTAAGAGTTTCGTCGGTGCCGAAGCCCTGGCGAAAGTGACTGACTGCGACTATACCTATGCCTTTGCCGGCTATGATCCGCGCAAGATAACCCCCGGGGTGGCCGCTGATGTTGTAGATGTCCAGGGCAACGTTCTTGGGCACATTTTGAGCTGTACCACGGATATGGCCATTGATCGAGTGGACGGCGGCATCGTCTCCATCGCCACCAGTCGAGAAGACGGCAGACCTGCTGACTTCAAGGCCAGAGGGTTGTGCTGTGGTTTTATCAAGGTGAGCGAAGAAATCGATTACGGTGAGACGGTCTTTTTGAATGAGGGCAACAGAAAAATTCGTGTTGAAATTCGCAGTGATATCAGGCCTGACAGAACGGCCAGGTGTTCAATGGAAACAATGTTCACAGATGCCAGAGGAGGAAAAGGATGAAAGAGTTGGATGAATTGATACTGCCCGATGATCTTGGCTACACAAAGGAACATGAATGGGCGAAACTCGAAGGAGATTTAGTGGTTATCGGTATAAGCGACTATGCCCAGGATCAGCTCGGCGATATTGTCTTTGTCGAGATGCCGGAGGAAGGGGACAGCTTCAGTGCCGGAGAGGAGTTTGGTACCCTCGAGTCCGTCAAAGCCGTGTCAGAACTCTATATTCCCTTGAGCGGCGAGGTCGTCGCCGTCAATGAAGAGCTCGAGGATTCGCCGGAACTGCTCAACCGTGACCCGTATGGAAACTGGATTATCAAGATAAAAGCCGATGAGCTTGAGGATATGGACAAACTGATGGACCATGACTCCTACCTGAAGATACTCGAAGGGGAGTAACAACAGCAACGTGCACATCTAGCGACGAGGCCTGTTATGCGTTACCTGCCACATACCGAAGAAGAGATCAAAACGATGATGGCCCGAATCGGTGTAGCTGATTTTTCCGAGCTTTTCCCTACGGTTTCAGGGGATTGCCGCTATGAGGGAGAAATGAACCTACCGAAGAGTCACTCTGAATGGGAGCTTGAGGCCCATATGCACGGCCTGGGGGCCATGACCGAGATTGGCCCCGAATATGCTGTTCTTCTAGGGGCCGGTTGCTATCATCATAATATACCTTCAATTATTCCGGCTCTTGCCGGCCGCTCGGAGTTTCTTACCGCCTATACCCCCTACCAGCCTGAGATGGCGCAGGGTACCCTGCAAGGGGTTTTTGAATATCAGACGCTGACGGCCAGGCTGCTGGGAACAGATATAGCCAATGCCTCCATGTACGATGGCGCCTCGGCCCTGGCCGAGGCGCTGCTCATGGCGCTGCGTCTGCGAAAGAAGAAGAGACGAGTGGCGGTGTCGGCGGCGGTTCATCCGCATTACCGCGCCGTGGTCGACGCCTACTTTCGGCCCACGGAGTTTGAAGTTGTGGTGCTGCCTTACGGCGAGGACGGCAGGACCGACCTGACGGCCATTGATCAGGGGGAATATGCCGCAATCGCTCTCCAGTCCCCCAATTTTTTCGGCGTAATCGAGGAGCTTGAGAGGGCGGCGACGGCGATTCATGCCGGTGATGGCCTGTTCGTGGCCTGCTTTACCGAGCCTTTGAGTTTCGGGCTGCTCAAAAATCCCGGAAGCCAGGGTGCCGATATCGTCTGTGGGGAAGGTCAGAGCCTGGGAATCAGCCGTTCCTTCGGGGGACCGGGACTAGGCATGTTTGGGTGCCGGCAAGAGTTCGTGCGCAGCATGCCGGGACGACTGGTGGGGGAAACGGTCGACCTCGACGGCAAGCGCGGTTTCGTACTCACCCTTTCCACCCGGGAACAGCATATTCGACGGGAGAAGGCGACATCCAATATTTGTTCCAACCAGGGGATCAACACCATAACAGCGGCCATGTACATGGCCGCTCTTGGCGGCAGCGGCATGCGTCGGCTGGCCAGACTCAATTATGACAAGGCCGAGTACATGAAAAATGCGCTCATCGATGCCGGAGCACGTCTGCTGTTTGCAGCGCCAACCTTCAACGAATTCGTTTTCGAGTTTCCAGGCGACTTCAACATCACATACCGGAATCTTCTGGAGAAAAAGATCGTTGCCGGTCTTGATCTGGGACGCTATTACCCGGAGCTGTCTGGAAAGTTCCTGTTGTGTGTTACGGAGACGACGTCGAAGGAAGTAATCGACCGTGTAGCAGAGGAGGTGCGATCATGAAGGATGCCCCGGGAACCAGTGGTTTGATTCTAGAAGAGCCCTTGCTGTGGGAAAAAGGCAAGAAGGGCCGGTGCGGAATGAGTATTCCCGAAAGCGATGTGCCACCGGCAGCGCTCGCCGACGAACTGGTGGGAGCCGAGCCCGATTTCCCCGATCTCAGCGAGATCGACGTGGTCAGGCACTATACTCGTTTGTCGACATGGAACTTTGGCGTTGATACAGGTATGTACCCGTTGGGATCATGCACCATGAAATACAACCCCAAAGTCAATGAGAAACAGGCGGCCGCTCCGGCCATGGCCACGGTTCATCCCCTGCTGCCGCTGGAGCACTGCCAGGGAACCCTGAAGCTCATGTATCTTCTGCAGAAGCACCTGGCAGCCATTACCGGCATGGATGCCGTTTCACTGCAGCCTGCGGCTGGAGCACACGGTGAGCTTGCCGGGATGCTTATTTTTTCGGCGTACCATACCAGCAGGGGAAGAACCAAGACCAAAATTCTCATTCCCGACACCGCCCATGGTACCAATCCTGCCAGTGCCGCCCTCTGCGGTTACAAACCGGTAAAAGTGGCCTCCGGCAGGCGCGGTATCCTTGAGGCGCAAGAGATCCGCGCCCTGATGGATGAGGAAACTGCTGGGATTATGATAACCAACCCCAACACCCTCGGTCTCTTTGAAGAAAACATCCGCGAGATCGCTGACATCATCCATGAAAATGATGGGCTGGTTTACTGTGACGGCGCCAACATGAATGCCATCATGGGAGTTGTCGATCTCAAAAAATGCGGTGTCGACGTGCTGCATCTCAATCTGCACAAGACCTTTTCCACCCCACATGGCGGCGGCGGGCCTGGCGCCGGTCCCGTCTGCGTTGTCGAATCGCTGGAAAAATTCCTACCGGTACCGCGCATTGACTTCGACGGCAGTTCCTATGTCCTCCGAGAGGAGGTAGAAGGATCCATCGGCCGGATACACGGCTTTTTTGGCAACTTCGGTGTTCTCGTGCGAGCTTATAGCTATATTCTCTCCATGGGAGCGGCCAATCTCAAAAAGGCCAGCCAGTATGCGGTGCTCAATGCCTGTTATATCAAGGAGCGTCTCAAGGGGCATCTTCATCTCGCTTATAACCGCCCCTGTATGCACGAAGCGGTATTCTCCGACAAACACCAGCAGAACCAGAAGGTGACCACGCTCGACATTGCCAAGCGGCTCATGGACTGCGGCTATCATCCGCCCACCATTTATTTTCCGCTGGTGGTCCCCGGGGCTATCATGATCGAACCGACGGAGAGCGAATGCCTCGAAGACCTCGATCGCTTCGTGGAGGTGGTTAAGGCCATTGTCGCCGAAGCAGGCAATGATCCGGAAAAACTCCGGTCGTCGCCGACCCGGTTCAAGATCAGGCGTCTAGACGAGACACGGGCGGCGCGCAACCCCTGTCTGCGCGGCTGAGATGAACACCGAACTTATTGATCTCGGTATAAGCGACTATGTCGAGGCCCATGCAGTACAATTGCAGTATGTGGAAAACCTCATTGACGGCAGCGGTGAGGAAGCTATCATAGTCACCGAACATCGACCGGTATTCACTCTTGGCAAAAATGGTGGTGAGAGAAGCCTTCTCATGAGCAGGCCCGAGATCGAAGAGGCCGGTGTGGCAATAGTAGACACCGAACGCGGCGGTGACGTCACCTACCACGGCCCGGGGCAGATTGTGGTTTATCCGATACTGCATCTGCGCCGGCGCGGGATGAGCGTGGCGGAATATATCGACATTCTCGAACAGATAATGATTGATACTGCCGCCACGATAGGTGTTTGCGCCTGGCGGGACCCTCGCAACAGGGGAGTGTGGGTGGGCGACAGCAAGCTTGGCAGCATTGGCATACGGGTGCGCCGCAGCGTCAGCTTTCACGGGCTCGCCCTCAACGTTAATATGGCCTCGGAGCATTTCAGCTGGATTCAGCCGTGCGGCCTCTCTGGTGTGGGAATCACCTCGCTTGCGCGTGAACTGGACCGGCAACTGGCTACGACGGATGTGAAACCGTTGCTGTGTGATACTCTTATTCAATATTTCGGGTAACAAAATGGGTTCTCCAGAAAGAGACCAGCCTGTAAGGGTTGCCAAACCGGCGTGGTTGAAGAAAAAGCTGCCGTCCGGACCGGCGTATGAGCGGATGCGCAGACTGCTGCGAGACAGCTGTCTGAACACCGTTTGCCAGGAAGCCCAGTGCCCCAATCAGTTCGAGTGCTATTCCAAGGGAACAGCCACCTTTATGATTCTAGGCGAGCGCTGCAGCCGCAACTGTACTTTCTGTGCGGTTGCTCACGGTCCCGACAGGCCCCCGGACCCGCAGGAACCTCGCCGGGTTGCCCAGGCGGTGCTGAAGATGGACTTGAAGTTCTGTGTTATTACCTCGGTTACCCGAGATGACCTTGACGACGGCGGTGCTTCGTATTTCGCCGCCACCATAGAGGCGGTACGCCAGGAATCGCCATCGACTAAGGTCGAGGTTCTTATTCCCGATCTGCAGGGAAATTATCCGGCGCTGGGGCATATAATCGATGCCGGTCCGGAAGTGCTCAACCATAATCTCGAAACCGTACCCAGGCTCTACCCGCAGGTCCGGCCCCAGGCGGTGTACAGGCGCTCTCTCGATTTGCTCAGGGAGGTAAAGAAGCGGCAGCCGTCCATGGTAACCAAAAGCGGAATCATGCTGGGACTCGGCGAGAAAAGAGATGAGCTGCTGCAGGCCATGGATGATCTTCAGGCCGTCGGCTGCGATATTCTCACCCTCGGTCAGTATCTGCAGCCCTCGCGGAAGCATCACAGAATTGTCCGGTTCGTTCCGCCGGAGGAGTTCGCCGAACTCGAAAACATCGCCCTGGGCAAAGGTTTCAGCGGCGTGGCCTCGGGACCTTCGGTCCGCAGTAGCTACGAGGCCGGTGAACTCTACCGGAAGGCGCTTCAGGCCCTGGGCGGTTGAAGCGCCAGAGCGAAGCAGCCACCCCTGTCCCGCCGCAGACGATTGTGAAGAAATGTCATGAGCATCAGCTACAGGTATAAGCAGTGGCGGATAACCCTTGCCAAGAGAGGGGAGGACAGGTACACCAAGGTCAGCTATCCCCTGCGCTACGGGCGGTATACCGAGGTCATGGGGGACAATGCCCTCTACCATTTCAATCTCAACGGCGAAATCAGCCATGCCAGAGGACGGGGCGGCAACTGGTCCGACCCGCAGGAGTGGCTCAAGCGCAGCGCCGGCAATGACTGGGTCTACTACTCCACCGGCGGTTATTCCGGTGTATTTGCCGCCATTGGAGAATACTATCTGCCCAACCTCCAGTACTCGACCAATTCGCTTCTTGGCGGCAATCCCTTCGCTGGCACTCAGGTGCGCCGGATAATCAATACTTGGCATCAGGACATTTGGGAGCTTTCTAATTCTCTCGACAAAGAGAAGGATGGCCGCCTACCGCCCCCGGTGCGTGAGTTCCTGGCCCGCGCTGCAGCCTACAGCCCGGCAGTTCTGGCGGCAAGGGCACGACGTCTGTTTGCCATTGGCGGTGGCCGGGTCACGGTCCTGCCGCCGGATACCAGGCATGTCGACTACGATGTTCTGCCGCTGACTATCGCCAGCGGTTGCCTCTATAAATGCCGGTTCTGCAGGGTGAAAAATACCCATTCTTTCAGAGAAATGGGACGAAACGATATTGTCAGGCAGCTAGGGGAGCTGGCAGAACACTTTGGCGCCAATCTCAGAAACTACAACTCCATTTTTTTAGGAGAACACGACGCCCTCTGCTGCAGTACCGATCTTCTGCTCTTCAGCATCACAACCGCCTGCGAAAAGCTGGGCCTTGCCGAATCCTACATGCGGGGTGCCAACGTCTTTTTCTTCGGTAGCGTCGATTCTTTTCTCATGGCGGAGGAGCGGCTGTTTGAGGAGTTGAGCAGGTTGCCACTGCAGGTGTACATCAATCTTGGCCTCGAATCATTTGATCAGCAGACGCTTGACCAGCTTGGAAAACCGGTGTCGGCTGCACGGGTGGCCGAGGCCTTTGCCAGGATGCAGGAGGTCAATGGTGGCTATATGAATATTGAACTAAGCGCCAACTTTCTCATGGACCCCTCGCTGAGTCCGCTCCACCACGAGAATCTGCTGATCATGATCAGGGATTCGATAAAGGCAAAAAAACCGAAGGGAGCGATCTATCTCTCGCCACTGAGATTTGGTGCTCCTTCACGCGAACTGGTTTTTGCCTTCAACCGATTAAAAATGCAGAGCCGGCTGCCTACTTTTCTCTACATCATTCAACGCCTGTAGCCCAGTCGATGGCACTCTGCTGTTTTTGCATTCGAGCAACGAGCGGGAACAGCGACGGACAGTGATCAACAGAGAGGGATTATGCTTATGATGAATGTCTCACCGGCTCTTCTCCGCTGTATTCTCAACACCTATCCCCCCTATCTGTTTACCGGCATACATGTGGAGTATATCCGCAAGGATTGGAAGGGGGTGCGGGTTTCGATGAAACTGCGCTGGTATAATCGCAATGCAGTCAATACCCATTTCGGCGGCAGCCTCTATTCCATGGTTGATCCGCATCTGATGCTGATGCTCATGCGGCTTCTGGGAGAAGACTATATCGTCTGGGACAAGTCGGCCAGCATAGAATTCGTGCGGCCCGGCAAAACAACCGTCTATGCCGACATGTACATAACCGACGCCGTTCTCGAAAACATCCGCAAGCGTTTATGCACCGAGAAAAGGATTCTCCCCAACTTTGAGGTATCGATTGTCGATACCGCCGGTGAAGTGGTGGCCAGGGTCGTAAAAACACTCTACGTTCGCAAAAAACCAGCGCTGAATACACCGCCTTGATTTCCGGCACTGCTGCCAACTGCCAACAGGGGGAACTTGCAATCGGCAAATATCTGTGAGACAATAAAGAAAAATGAGAGATTCCGGTAGGTGACTGCTGCGTTCGTCTCGGTCGCAGCCGGTGTCGATATGCGGATAATCTTCTCCCCGAGAGGGGGCGAACTGCTGTCTGTTGAGCATCATAATGCGGTGCAGCAATCATACTGTGCATCAAAGCCAATGAGCCTTGGTGAATGGTTTTTGAACTTCACCGAATTCCCGGGCACACATGCTCCTCATTATATATAGAGGCCAATATGAAAAAAATGCAAGCGATACAAACGGTTATTACGCCTATTGATTTCTCCGATAACGCTGCGCTCGTGGTGGAATCTGCTGCCTATATTGCCGGAACCTTCAAGGCCGATCTCCATGTCATCTTTATTGTCCAGAACTTTGAGGACTACTCCGGCTTTTTTGTGCCGCAGATGAGTGTTTCCACGATTGAAAACGATCTCTATGTGGGTGCAGAGGAACAAATGGATATTTTTTGCAGGGACCATGCCGGAGCCTTTGAACAGGCAGGTGTGACTCCTGCTACCAAGGTGCTGGTGGGGGACGTGGCCGAAAAAATAGTGGAATATGCCGCTGAGCTGGAAGGCGGTCTCATAGTCATGGGTACACATGGATATAAGGGGCTGGAGAGGATAATGTTCGGCAGTGTCGCCGACCAGGTGGTGAAAACCGCTCC